>JAMOLY010000299.1 GCA_027068835.1 Thiomicrorhabdus sp.
CAATGGGGTCGTAGTGGTCGCCTTGGTCGGTCTCTTCAATGCGAACATCTTTTAGATTCAGTTTTTTGACTAAATGTTCGGCAAACTGCAAGCCGGTTCCGGGGATGTCTGGATGAGGTTGGTTGTGCTTTTTTAAGACATGCTTGGTCCATAGACTGGGAAGCATCGTCAAAAGAAAGAGCAGAATAACGCCAATGATTAAGATGCCCATCAAGTTACTCTTTATTGGGGTTAGTTGTTGTGGATGGTGTCGCGCCACATTGAATGAGGGGGGCCAAATAACTGGCGTAAGCAACGGGATATTTTAACAGAGCGGAACTGGCAAATGAGAGCGTTTTGGGATGCAGACAGCTTACGATGCCTGCTGGACTGGGAATGGCATCGTCTTTCATCTGCCACTCACTCTGTTGCCCAGGAAGCAGAGGAATTGCGTGGTATTGCCAGCCTGTGGTGTTTAAAAATTGGTGCACAATGGTTTTTTCGAGTGCGTTTATTTGAGTTACAAATGAGGTGTTGGAGGCGTTTTGCCAATCGTTAAGTCCTTGATAGATAAAGGCATAGTCTTCCAGAGTGGCTTCACCCATGGGATTGCCCAGTTGTGAAAGGGCACGGGGTGGGTTTTTCTGTTGAATAAGCTGGCTGAGTCGTTTAGCGAGTGCTTGGCCTTTTTGGTGGTAATGAGGGGTTTTAAGGGTACGGTAAGCTTGCGAGTAGGCGGATAATATTAAACCGTTCCAGCCTAAAATACTTTTGCTATCAATGGGGATTTGGCTGGCAGGCGTTTGCAGTGCAGAGCGAATGCGTTGCCATTCGGTTGATGTGATGTTGGGTGGAGGGAAGGGAAGCCAGCCAAATTCATAGGGCGCGGGTTGCTCTAACTGCCAAGCGGTTTGAATGCGTTTAAAATCCTTTGGCGTGAGTGTTTTTTGGAGTGCTTCTTTAGACCATAAATAGTCCCCCCCTTCTTGATGGTTACGATCAATCGCCGATTGGCTGCTTTGGTAGAGTTGGGTGGTGGGGTTATAGAGATGTTCTTCTAAGTAAGTTAGGGTTTGCTGTGCGGTTTTTAGGTAGTCTGGACGTTGAAAGCGTTCACTGGCCTGAAAGTACAATTTAGCCAGTAACGCACTGGTGTAGGCCATTTTTTCAAAGTGTGGGGTTTGCCATTCGGGGTCGATGGTATAGCGATAAAAGCCGCCATGAATATGATCAAATAGATGTTGGGATTGCATTTGATCCAGTGTGAGTTGCAGCCACTCTTCGGTTTCTATTGGCAGGTCGGGTCTCGTGATAAGACTTTGCACTAAGGGCGCATGGGGAAATTTAGAGCTGCCTTGTTGACGGGTGATGCCGCCACTAAAATCGTCTTTTTGTCGCGTTAGCTGTTGCAGTAGCTTGGCTTGAAATTGGCTGGCGCTGAGTGGTATGGGCGTGGTAGGTGGATAGGGGGGGATAAAATTTTTAGCGAGTTGTTGAATTAGCTCTGGTTGTTGTTCCCATAGGGTCACAATATTGCTGAGTGTGGTGTTAAAGTCTTGGTTGTTTAGGTAAATAAAGGCGGCAAAGGGGTAGCCGTCTGGTGTGAGTACCACGTGTTGTGGCCAGCCAGCTTGCCCTGTGGCGCGTTGTGAAAATTCAATTAACACTTTATCCAGCTCGGGGTTGAGTTCTCGATCAATTTTAACGGAGATAAAGTGTTGATTGAGAAATTTGGCAGAGCGTGTGTTGAGGTAGCTTTCACGGTGCATCACATGGCACCAGTGGCAGGAGAAGTAGCCACTGGAAATAAAAATGAGTTTGTTCTCTGTTTTGGCTTTTTTTAAAACGTTGGCGTTCCAGATTTGCCAATGAACTGGATCTTGATCGTGCATAGCCAAATAAGGACTGTCGTGTTGATGAAGTGCGTTCGGGGTATTGGCAACGCTGTAAAAAGGAAGCATTGCCGTTAAGGCAACTAGGATAACCCACCATCTTGCGCTTAGATAACGTAAGGCAATAACGTACCTCGTTTGAAGCAAACGGTTATTTATCGCCTTCTTTGGGAAGAGGGTCGGAGGGCTTGGAGGGTTCATTTGATTGATCCTGCTTTTTACGGTACTGCTTGTCAAGTACACTCATCTCAGAATCCATCTTATCAAATTCACCATCCCAGTCAAAATCATCATCCACTTGATCTTGGTAGCGATCGTCAAACTCATAGGATTTGCTTCCCTGACTTTGGTTGTTGCTGGGTGTGGGTTCTGGATCATTAGGGGGGGGACTATTTTCCGCCTCTTTATCTTCTTTAGCGGCACGTCGTTTCATAACGTAAGCGCCCACCAGTAAACCGACTTCAAACAGTAACCACATCGGTACGGCCAGTAGGGTTTGAGAGATAAGATCGGGCGGTGTGAGCAGCATTCCGATGATGAATGCGCCCACAATAATATAGGGTCGAGAGTGGCTGAGTTTTTTAGCGGTGGTCATGCCCGTTAGAATTAATAAGACGGTGACAATCGGGACTTCAAATGCGATGCCAAAGGCAAAAAACATTTTAATGACAAAATCTAGGTAGAGTGAGATGTCGGTGGCAATGGTTACGCCTTCGGGGGCGGCTTGCGATAAAAAACCAAAGACTAAGGGAAAGACGACGTAGTAGGCAAACAGGCCACCCGCATAGAACAGAAACGAGCTGAAAAACAGAATGGGGGCAATCAACTGTTTTTCATGTGAATACAGTGCGGGAGCAATAAAACGCCAAATTTGATAGAGCACATAAGGCATGGCCAAGTAGATGGCTAAGATAAAACTTAATTTAAAGGGGGTTAAAAAGGGCGAGGCAACGCCCGTTGCAATCATGCTCGTCCCTTCGGGTAGGTAGCGCGTGAGTGGCTCTGATATATAGAGGTAGATATCATTGGCAAAGGGAAATAGCACAAAAAACAGCACAATAATGAGCAAAATTCCACGTGTTAAGCTGCTTTTTAGGTCAAGCAAATGCTGAACTAAGGTCATTTCTTGGTCATTGGGCGGGAGCGCGGAGTTGCTCATAGAGTCAGTTAACTTTTATTGGGTTCTGAGGGGGGTTCAATCGGTGTATTGGGTGCATTTTTGGGCGTTGAATCGGGTGTTTTAGTCGTCTCTTTTATTTCAGGCTTGGTCGGCGCTTGATTAAATTGACTGCGATTAGAGACTTCATTTTGGTCTTCATTGCCAAAGCTAGGGCGTTGCAGTTCGTCCATTTTAAGGTCTTGATTAAAGTCGAGCCCAGATTGCAGTTGATTGTTAATTTGATTAATCTGTTTTTGCTGTTCTTCAAAATCAACGGACTCTTTAAAGTCTTTTAACGTCTCTTGCACTTGAGAGTCTTGTTTAACGGAGTTGACAAAACGACGAACGCGTCCTGTAAATCGTCCAATTTTACGCGCCACCTCAGGCATGCGCTCTGGCCCAATGACCAGTAGTGCAATAATGAGGATGAGCAGAATCTCAAGAAAGCCAATATCAAACATTTAAAATGCCTATGCCTTGTCTTTTTTGCTGTCGGTTTTACTTTCTGCCGCGACATCAAATACGTTTTCACCGTCTTTTTTTTCTAATGTTTGTGTGTTGTCCTCTTTTTTATCTTTAGCGTCTTCGTCTTTAACGGCTTTCTTAAAGCCTTTAATGGCGCTGCCTAAGTCTCCGCCTACATTCTTAAGGCGTTTTGCGCCAAAAAGAACCAATACGATTGCTAAAATAATAAGTAACTGCCAAATACTGATGCCCATTAGGGTCTCCATTTTTTAAGTTTAAAATTGTAACTAATGTTTTTTTAAATCATACCAGAAACTATATAAGTAAATGATTAACTGTTTTAATGCATCTATTATAAATATAAGAGCTCTATTTAGAGGGTTTATTTCCTAATAAGTGTATATGAAGATGAAAAATTTCTTGCCCACCCGACTCACCGGTATTAATTTGCGTTTTAAAGCCGTCTAGCCCTTGCGCTTGCGCCAGCTGAGGAAGCAGTAGCATCATGTGCCCCATGCAGTCTTTATCCTCTGGCGTTAGATCAAACAGGCTTGGAATGGGCTTTTTAGGAATAATAAGCAGGTGCACGGGTGCTTTGGGATGGATATCATTAATCACAATGCATTTATCGTCTTCATAAACAAACTCCGTGGGAATCTCTTTATCAATAATTTTGCTAAACAGTGTTTTTTCTTCCATCATGGCTTCTGCCCTTTTTTCTCGTTATGGTGAGATAAATTATGGTTATCGGTTGGCTTTTTCATCATGCCCTGAAAGTCCAAAACGACGCTGTAGCTCTTTGGTGACGTCTTCACTTGAAAGGTTTTTGGAGGCTAATAATACCATGGTATGAAACCACAGGTCAGCAATTTCATAGACCAAGTGGTCTCTGTTTTCTTGGCTGTTATTATGCTCTAAATCTTTTGCGGCCATAACGGTTTCAGTGCTCTCTTCACTGATTTTTTTGAGGATTTTTTCAAGGCCTTTGTCGTATAAGCTTGCAACATAAGAGCTGTCGGGTGATTCCTGTTTTCTAGCATACAGTGTTGCATCAAGTTGTTTTAATACGTCGCTCATAGTCGAACCTCAATTCCTTTTGCTTGCATGGCTTGTTTGGCTTCTTGAACGGTGTGTTGTCCAAAGTGAAAAATACTGGCGGCTAATACGGCTTCGGCATGGCCTTCTAAAATGCCCTCACAAAGATGTTCTAACTCTCCGACGCCACCGGATGCAATCACCGGGATTTGAATGCTGTCAGAAATTGTTCGAGTGAGCTCAAGATCAAAGCCAATTTTGGTTCCATCTCTGTCCATACTGGTAAGAAGAATTTCTCCTGCGCCGAGGGATTCCATTCTTTTTGCCCACTCTACGGCATCAATTCCTGTCTCTTTACGTCCGCCATGGGTGAATATCTCCCAACGATTTTCTTCACCCGCTTCACTGACTTTTTTGGCATCAATGGCAACCACAATGCACTGTGAACCAAAGGTATCACAGGCCTCTTGCACAAAGGCGGGGTTAAAAATAGCCGCCGAGTTGATGGCGATTTTATCTGCGCCAGCATTGAGCATAGTTCTAACATCTTCAACCGTACGAATTCCGCCACCGACGGTAAGCGGGATAAATACTTGGCTGGCCACTTCTTCAACCATGTGAACCATGGTGTTACGGTTGTGTGCCGTGGCGGTGATGTCTAAAAATGTAATTTCGTCTGCGCCTTGTTCATCGTAACGCTTGGCGACCTCAACTGGGTTGCCAGCATCTCGAATATTGACAAATTGAACGCCTTTCACCACGCGACCATTGTCAACATCTAGACAGGGAATGATTCGTTTTGCTAAGCTCATTTGTGAGTTCTCTT
>JAMOLY010000300.1 GCA_027068835.1 Thiomicrorhabdus sp.
CCATTAACCTGCGTGGCACGAGGCGGTGGGCGAGCGCTGGAGTTAATGGATGAAAAAGGCCTAGACGTTTTCTCCTTTGAATAATCATTTAACCTTAGGAATCGAACATCAGCCAGTTAACCACCCATCAACAAGAAGGTATGCACTTTGTTATTGCATTTACCCTTGCCATTGTATTAATGGTTGCCGATCATTATGGGCAGTTAATGGGCAGTTTTCGTGGTGTACTTCTGACAACCATTTCACCCATTGAACGGATCGCTACATTACCAAAACAGTTCTATCAACTGACCACCACAGACTTTACCAATATTGATACCCTCAAACTTGAAAATCAACGGCTTAAAACGGAATTACTTCTGGTCAAAGCAAAGCAACAACAATTTTCAAATTTGCAACTTGAAGTCTCTCGTTTAGAATCACTGCTTGGAACGGCAGGAAGAATCAACACGCAATCATTGCAAATAGCCACGGTCACTTACTATAGCAAAAATCCGTTATCTCAATATTTAACCCTAAACAAAGGGCAACTTAATAACGTGATTGAACAACAAACCGTCATCGATTCAAAAGGAATCATGGGTCAGATCATCAACACCACGCCCACTCACTCACGCGTATTGTTAATCACAGATCCAGATCATCAAATTCCTGTAAGAATTCAACGCACTGGCCAACGCGGTATTTTAAGTGGAACAGGGCATGAGACCACTCAGCTAGGCTTTATTCCTAAAAACAGCTTGGTTGAAATAGGAGATTTATTAGAAAGCTCTGGTTTAGGCGGCGTATTTCCTGCTGGATACCCCGTTGCAGTGATTACACAAATCGAAAATAAAGGCGGAAATCCCTACCTTGATGTGACAGCAACGCCTATCGCAGATTTATTCCAATCCCATAAAGTGCTTATTTTGTCGCAAGCCACGCCCTATTTAAATTTTGATGAGGATTTAGGTAAAGACCCAGATGAAGATTTAAACGGAAATTTAAATGACCATATAAATAAAGACTTAACGGAGTCCTTGAATGTCAACTAAACTCCTCAGCCTTAAAGCCTCTCAAGCCCGTTGGGTCATTTTAATTTCATACATCATCGCCTTAGCGCTTGATACCGTTGCATTATTTGGACATTCTTCCCCAATTATTCCCCCCCTAACGTTGTTTTTTTTGCTCTATTGGTGTGCACATTTTTTAGACCGAACCCACCTGTTTTCTGCATTCATACTCGGACTGTTAGCCGATACACTCTACCAAACACCACTGGGTTCACACGCCTTACTTTTTAGCATCATTACCTTTCTCATGATTCGCCATCGCTTACGCTTTAAAGGCTACCCCGTTTGGCAACAAGCTTTTTTTATAAGTTTGTATATGATGTGCTACCAACTGCTAAACTATCTGTTTTTTAGCCCCATACTAAATAGCAACGATGTTGTACAATATTGGACCATGCCTGCCCTTAGCATATTACTCTGGCCAATGCTCGCCTATAGCTTGGGAAAAATATCACACACGGCCGCTGATGACTAGCGCTCAAGATACTTAAAACCAATGCCAGTACACGAACACCTCGAATTTAACAGCGACAGCGACCGATTTCATCAAAAAAACCAGTTTCGTTTTCGCCTGTACATTGCTTTTATATTTACCCTAATCCTCTTTGCCATATTAATTACTCGCATGACCCAATTGCAATGGGTCGAGCACGATCGCTACCAAGGACTGGCCGAAGGTAACCGAATCTCAATCGAAACGCTCCCCCCTACACGCGGTAAAATTTTTGATCGAAATCATATTTTATTAGCCGACAACCAACCCGTCTACACACTTAAATTCATTCGTGAAAAAATGGACAACATTGATTCTGCAACCCTTGCAATACAGGTGATTCTAAACAACATTGAACCTAAACGAATTTATGAGTTTTTTAAAAAGTTTAAACAAAAAAATCGCTCTAAAAGCTACACCCTCCCCTTTACCTTAAGCGAGGAACAAGCGGCACAGTTTTCAGTCATAAGTCATAAACACCCAGGCATCACACTCACTGCTCGCCTTAAACGAACCTACCCGTATGGCGCAACAGCCGTTCACGCACTGGGTTATGTGGGACGAATCAATCAAAAAGAGTTAAAAAACTTAGACCCTAAAGCCTACCGAGGCACCGATATCATTGGAAAATCGGGAGTAGAAAAATACTATGAAAGCACCCTGCATGGCTCGCCTGGCATTCAGCAAGTAGAGACCAATGTTCGTGGCCGCATACTCCGAAAACTCGAAACCCTACCCACGACACCAGGAAAAGACATTCACCTTACTCTGGACATTAAGCTCCAGCAATTCGCCGAAGCACTTATGGGAGAGATGCGTGGTTCCATTATTGCTATCGATCCTCAAACAGGTGAAGTACTCGCGTTTGTAAGTACGCCCGTTTTTGACCCCAACCTGTTTGTGGATGGCATTGACCATAAATCATACAACACGCTCGTTAACGACCCAAATCGTCCCTTTATCAATCGCGCTATTAATGGACGCTACCCGCCTGGCTCTACCACTAAACCTTTTATGGCACTGGGAGCCATTGAAAACAATTTTATTTCTCCTAATCAAAAAATATACGATCCAGGTTTTTTAGCCTACAAAGATCACCGCTATCGAGACTGGAAACGAACTGGGCACGGTCTTGTGGACATGAATAAAGCCATTGTCGAATCCTGCGATACCTATTTTTATGAGCTCAGCCTAGACATGGGCATTGATAACATTCATAACGCACTGGCACCCTTTGGATTTGGCGCTCATACAGGTATTGATATTTATGGCGAATCCAAAGGAATTTTACCCTCCCAACAATGGAAAAAAGAGGTCAAAGGTAAGTCTTGGTACCGTGGTGAAACCATTATTTCATCCATTGGGCAGGGCTACAATCTTACCACACCACTGCAACTTGCAAGAGCCGCCGCAATACTTGCCAACCGTGGTAAAATCATTCGGCCTCACCTCGTTCGCTCTCATAAAACAGAAACCCTAGAGCAAATTGAGATCAAAAAAATATCCAACTGGGAAAAGGTCATTCAAAGCATGGAAAATGTCATGCACAGTAAAAAAGGGACCGCACACAAGCATGCCTTACACCTGCCGTTTAAAATGGCTGGTAAAACAGGCACCGCACAAGTTTTCAGTTTAAACGCAGGCGATTATGATGCGGAAACATTGGATAAAAAACTTCATGACCACTCTTTATTTATTGGTTTCGCCCCCGTCAACAACCCTAAAATAGCCATTTCAGTCATTGCTGAAAACTCAGGCAGTGGCAGTAAAACGGCCGCCCCCATCGGGGTAAAGGTTATCGAACAATTTTTAAAAATGTACTACCCTGAAACCTATCCAGAACAAACACCGGTAAATACACGTGAAAATTGACCCCCTACAAACACAGCAAGTTTACCGTAAAAATAAAGGGTTTTTAGAGTCCATCCACATTGATGGCTGGTTACTATTTGGGGTTTTATTACTACTTGCCACCAGTATAGCCATTGTTTACAGTGCATCGGGTGGTGATGTAGCCGTCATGACTCGCCAAATTATTCGCATTGGATTTGCCTTAACACTCATGTTACTTTTTGCGCAGATCCCCCCCAATATTTTGTACATTTTTACCCCTTGGCTTTTTTTGATCGGTATTATTATGCTCATTAGCGTTTTACTTTTTGGGGAAGCCAGTAAAGGGGCACAACGCTGGTTAGACATAGGACCCGTACGGTTCCAACCCTCTGAACTCATGAAATTAGTGTTGCCCATGACCATCGCTTGGCTCTTTGCCCATAGTAAGTTTCCCCCTTCATTTGGCCTCCTCGTACTAGGTGCCACTTTAATTGCATTTACAGGCAGTTTAATTGTGGTTCAACCCGATCTAGGAACCTCGCTACTCATTGGTTTAAGCGGGCTGTCTGTACTTTTTTTTGCTGGGTTGCCATGGAAAGTGATCTTTACCGCCTTTGCAGGCATACTGCTCAGCGCCCCCATTGCCTGGCATTTTATGCACGCTTACCAAAAGCAACGTGTACTGACATTCTTAACCCCAGAGTCCGATCCTCTTGGCAGTGGTTATCACATCATTCAATCCAAAATAGCCATTGGCTCAGGGGGCATTGATGGAAAAGGCTACATGGGCAGTACCCAAGCACATTTAGAATTTTTACCCGAAAGTACCACCGATTTTATCTTTTCAGTACTTGCCGAAGAGTTTGGTTTACTGGGCGTTATTGGCTTACTCATTTTGTACAGCTTCGTTATTGCCAGAGGCCTCTACATTGCCTCAAAAGCACAAGACAACTTTACGCGCCTCATTGCCGCCAGTTTCATGATGACTTTGTTTGTCTATATTTTTGTGAACATCGGCATGGTAAGCGGCTTACTGCCTGTCGTAGGGCTTCCGCTTCCACTCATGAGCTATGGCGGAAGCTCCCTTGTCACCCTTATGATTAGCTTTGGAATTTTAATGTCAATCCATACGCACAAAAAATTACTTACTAAATAAGAGCTACTTAGGCGTTAAAACTTAGTCAAATTATGGTACATTACCTCTTTTTATTTTGCCTCAAAAATTAGAGAATTTATACCTGTTATGTCAAATTTACGCCGTATCCTGCCCTTCTTAGTTCTATTTACCCTCAGTGCCTTTCAGAGTGCCTCGGCACAACCAACGCCCAACAACTCGAATACCGATACCCCCAATGTAGACAAACCTAGTATAGATAAGCCCTATGTCATCCCATCTCCCCCATCCATTGCCGCCAAATCATTCTTGCTCATTGATTTTAACAGCGGGCATGTTTTAGCCAGCAAAAATGCTAGTGAGCGCGTTGAACCGGCCAGCTTAACTAAAATAATGACGGGCTATGTGGTAATCAATGAGCTTAAAAATAACAATATCAGCATGGATGATATGGTCACCATCAGTCATAAGGCATGGAAAATGCCTGGCTCTAAAATGTTTATTGAAGTCGGAAAACAAGTCTCCGTTCGGGACCTGATTAAAGGCATGGTCATTCAGTCGGGTAACGACGCCAGTGTTGCACTGGCCGAAATGGTCGCGGGCAGTGAAGAGGTCTTTGCTCAACTGATGAACAAATACGCGACCAGCATTGGAATGAGAAACACCCACTACGTCAATGCCACAGGGTTGCCTCATGAAGACCACTACACCACCGCACATGATTTAGCGTTGCTAACCAAAGCATTGATTACCGAGTTTCCTGAGGAATACCGCTGGTACTCCGAGAAAAAATTTACCTTTA
>JAMOLY010000301.1 GCA_027068835.1 Thiomicrorhabdus sp.
ATTGAGTTGGGATTCGGTGTCGACCGATAAAAAAGCAGATTGAGTCATAACCAAACAGTGTAAAAGAGTGATGGAATCAGAGCAAGGATAATTAAGTGAAAGTGTTAAATAATGTAACAAAAATTCATATTTTAGGCATTGCAGGTACCTTTATGGGTGGCATTGCACAATTGGCGAAAGCGATGGGCGTTGAGGTGACGGGGTCGGATAAGGCCATTTACCCCCCCATGAGTACGCAGTTGGCACAAGCAGGGATTGCCGTCTCGTCAGATCAGGATGTGACCTTTTTAAAATCAACGCCTGATACGGTGGTGATTGGAAACGCGAAAAGTCGAGGTGATGTGGCGGTAGAGGCCACTTTGAACGTATTACAGTCCTATACTTCAGGGCCACAATGGCTGGCAGAAAATATTTTGCACGATCGGTGGGTGATTGCGGTGGCGGGCACGCACGGCAAAACCACCACGGCTTCGATGGTGGCGTGGATTTTGGAATATGCGGGTTTGGAGCCAGGTTTTTTAATTGGTGGCGTGCCCAGTAATTTTGGTGTATCCGCACGGTTAGGACAATCGCCTTTTTTTGTGGTGGAGGCGGATGAATACGACACTGCCTTTTTTGATAAACGCTCAAAGTTTGTACACTACCATCCACGAACGCTGGTGATTAATAATTTAGAATTTGATCATGCGGATATTTTTGACAACTTAGCCGCGATTCAAACGCAATTTCACCACTGTGTCAGAACCGTTCCTAGTAATGGGCTGATTATTACCCCCAATGATGAAATCAATGTGGATGAAGTGATTGCCAAAGGGTGCTGGACACCCATTGAAACACAGGGAAAACAAAACGCAGATTGGACGTATGAGCTGATTCAACCCGATGGCTCTGAGTTTTTAGTATGCTATAAGGGCGCAAACATTGGAACGGTTAAATGGCCGATGACGGGGGTACATAATGTACGCAATGCCTTGAGTGCTTTGGCTGCGGCACAAAATGCAGGAGTGATTGTGGCACACGCAGTAAGCGCATTAAGTGCATTTACAGGTGTGGCACGGCGCATGAGTTTAGTCGGTAAGGTGAAAATGAAAGAGGGGGGGGGGATTATTTTATATGATGATTTTGCACATCACCCAACCGCGATAGCAACCACGCTTCAAGGTGCTAGAAAACAGCTCGAACAACAAGGTGACCAACCAGATAGCGTGAAAGAAAAACGTTTAATTGCCGTGTTTGAACCCCGCTCTAACACCATGCGAATGGGCATTCACCAAGAGACACTTCCCGTCGCGTTTAAAGAGGCCGATGTGGTTTATGCTTTTATTGATCCAGCGTGGAATTGGGAATTAAACTCAGAACATTTTTCACAACCGCTGGTGGTTGCTAATTGTTATGAGCAATTGGTTCGTGACCTATTGCAAACGTTACGAGCGGGGGATACGGTCGTAATGATGAGTAATGGCAGTTTTGGCGGCATTCATCAAACATTGTTACAGCAACTCAGCGCACAACAAAAATAGGGTATATTGCATGTGGATACTGCTTGAAATCGGTCTTTTACTGGCATTGGTGCTTTGGATTGTTTGGATGATCAACCCGCCTAAAAAGAAGAGACCCAAAAAGTGAGTGTTTTGCATGAAAGAGAGGAGGGGGGTGACGTAAAACTAAAAACCGTGTTGCGATATTTATGTCTTTAACCTAGTAAAGGAGTGTTTATCATGTCAGATGAAAAAAATACAATGCCCAAAAAGGCAGCGGTCTACTTGATTGGCAGCGGTATTGCGTCACTTGCCAGTGCGGTCTACTTAATTAAAGACGCTGGGATTTTAGCTAAGAACATACATATTTTAGAGCAGGATAATATTGCGGGCGGTGCATGTGATGGAGCGGGCAGTGCAGAAGAGGGTTACGTGGTACGAGGCGGGCGAATGCATGAAGCGCATTATGTGTGCTATTGGAATCTATTGTCCAATATCCCCTCCTATGAGGATCCTTCTGTCTCTGTGACCGAGGAGTCGTTTGAATTTAATAGCCGGTTTGTCTCTCATGCACAAGCGCGTTTGCTTAAAGAGGGTAAGAAAGTTGATGTCTCCACCTATGGTCTTTCGCTCAAGGATCAGGCCGATTTGGTCAAGTTGACGTTTGTGTCCGAGTCGTCGTTGGGCAATAAACGCATTGAGGATTGGTTTCATTCATCCTTTTTTGAAACCAACTTTTGGATGATTTGGACCACCATGTTTGCGTTTCAAAAGTGGAGCAGTTTGGCGGAAATGCGTCGTTATATGAAGCGCTTTATTCATCTGGTTGATGGTCTGTATCAGTTGGGTGGCATTATGCGAACCAAGTATAACCAGTACCATTCGGTGATTCTTCCTATTCAACGGTTTCTGAAAGAGAAGGGGGTAAATTTTGGGATGAATACCCAAGTGACTGACATTGATTTTAACCTCTCCGTGGATAAAAAAACTGCAACGGTACTGCACATCATTGACAAAGAAGGCGTGGAGGATGAAATTATACTCGGAGAACAGGATTATGTGTTCATGACCAATGGTTCCATTACGGAAAGCACCGATAAAGGATCATGGAGTCAAGTGCCTGTTTTGAAAGAAAAATCCACCTCAGGCGCTTGGATGCTGTGGGAAAAGGTGGCCAAAAAGGACAAGACGTTTGGAAACCCGAGTGTGTTTAGTGATCAGATTGATCTGCAAAAATGGTACTCCTTTACGGTGACGTTAAAAGACGATACCTTTCATGACTATATGGAAAATTTTACGGGGAATGTAGATGGCACTGGCGGTTTAGTGACGATGATGGACTCCAACTGGTTGATGTCGATTGTGATTGCACGGCAACCCCACTTTCCAGATCAGCCTAAAGAGGTCAAAATATTTTGGGGGTATGGACTGTACCCAGATCGGAAAGGGAACCATATTAAGAAAAAAATGTCGGAGTGTAATGGCGAGGAGATATTGAAAGAGTTATGGTATCACTTGAAGATTCAGGATTTAATGAACCCGATTATGGCATCGGGAAAGATTATTAACTGCATCCCTGTTGCCATGCCATTTATTGATAGCCTCTTTATGCCACGCTCAGCAGGCGATCGCCCTAATGTTCTGCCTAAAGGTACAACCAATTTTGCTTTTTTAGGGCAGTTTGCAGAGGTACCAAAAGATTGCGTATTTACTGTGGAATACTCCGTTCGATGCGCTCAGGAAGCAGTTTATGGTCTGTTTGAAACTGATAAAAAGGTGCTGCCAGTATACGATTCCGTTCATAAAATTGAATACCTAATCGCAGGAATGAAAGCGCTTGCTCGGTAGAAAAAATTCATCAATATTTAATGGAGAATTGGGACGAAAATAGTCAATTAAATGGTCAGACCAACACTGTGCCCGTTTAGGTAGGCCATGAATTAAGTAGTGATGCACTTGGGCTAATACGGCTTTTTGAAAGCCTTCTGAGGGGCCTGCGTCACCAGTCAGGTTATCGGCACTGAAGTGAAAGGTGAAGTTAGCCGAGTGTGAAAAAATCCACTCAAGTGCTTGGGGTTTGATTTCGACTTGTTCAAACGTTTCCTGCTGTGCTTGGGTACGCCCATCGGGAATATACCAGTAACCAAAATCTTCCAATAAACGCCGCTCTTTACCCGCCACGCACCAGTGAGCAATCTCATGTAAGGCACTGGCAAAAAAACCGTGAGCAAAGATAATGCGATGGTAAGGGTGATTGGCATCGGCAGGGCGGTAGATAGGTTCTTTTTCGCAGCAAATCAGTACCGTTTGATGGGTGGATTGAAAGGTGTTATTAAAAAGAGACATTAAGGTTTTTACATCGTCAGAAAGAGGGATTGCGTGGTTAACAGTCATTTTTTTTAAAAAGCCGTGTACTGAATTTTATTAATGATCCAAGTCTGTTTGCCATTGGGTGTTTCTACGTTGACTTCATCATCAACGGATTTTCCAATGAGTGCGCGTGCCATGGGAGAGTTAATGCTGATAGCATTTTTTTGAGGATCAAACTCATCTGCACCTACGATTCGATATTGCACGACTTTTTCGTCGTCATTTTCTAATTCAACCCAAGCACCAAAAAAGACTTTTCCGTCCTGTTGCGGAGAGTACTCCACAATGATTAACACCTCAAGCCGTTTTTTTAAAAAACGAATGCGGCGATCAATTTCTCGTAAGCGGCGTTTTCCCTCTTTGTATTCGGCATTTTCTGAACGATCGCCATGCGCGGCGGCAATGGTTACTTCTTTGGTGGTGTGCCTGCGCTCAACTCGCCAAAGGTAATCCAGCTCTTTTTCAAGTTTTGTTCGACCCTCTCGGGTTATTAGGTTGGCTCTTTCTGTCATGGTTTACTCAGGATACCAAGGGGATTTTTCGGTTATTTCATACTGGGTTCTAAAGTGTTTTTTGAGCAGTTTAATGGAGCCGTTTTTTCTTACCGCCTGACAGCCTCCGAGTTCGTTTAACAGCTTATTAAAGCGATGTTGCCGTTCTATTTTTAAGGCTTTTACGTTGGCATCGATGTAGGTTTTAATGAAGTTATTGGCCGTTAAGCTGTATTTGGTGACATATAAGCGATTGACTTGATTTAGGGATTTGGAAATACTAATCCCTCGGCAACGTTTATTGTAGGCATCGGTGAGTAAGGCAATCTCAATTAAGTCAATATGGGTTTGAAGTTCGTCATTTTTTTCTGTAATGGGCTGTGTCGCCAAAGAGGGGGGGGATAAAATTAAAAAGCAGAGTGCCAGTAAGGTAAGCAATGAATAAATATTGGTTCGCGAAGTACTTCTTTGGGCATGATAGGTCATGAATGTCCTTAATTAAACGTTAACTTCTTGTGTTTAGTTTAATCGAATGACCAATAAAAATCCCGTATAAACAGAGGATATACGGGATATTGTGTAAAGAGACGTGGCTTTACGCGTTAGAAGTTAATTTTTTACGTCGATATTGCAACCCTGCAAGTACCATAAGCCCAATACTAAAGAGCATTAAACTGGATGGAGCAGGTAGGGGTGAAGCTATTTGTGCAGATTGTCGTATACTGGTTCGCTCGGCTAGAGTTCCAAATGCTTGTATTTCAGAGATAAAGTAAAGGTTATCCTTCCCCCCAGTTGCAGAGACTCTAAGGTACTTTGCTTTGACTGCAAAAAAGTCCATGCTGGCAACGTACTCTTTATATTAGGCTGTTGCTACTCATGCCCTTTGATCCCGCCCACCACATAGTTCTTTTGTAAAGTTCGTGATTTACCGTTTCATAACTCATTTTATTA
>JAMOLY010000302.1 GCA_027068835.1 Thiomicrorhabdus sp.
TTTATATTCGATATTACAACAATAAAAGGCTAAGTTCCGTGATTGGATATATTACGCCAGTTCAAAAAAGAAAAGATTTACTTAATGTGGCTTAGAAAGCCTACAGAAATACTTGACCACTACAGTTCACCTAAAATTTCTTTAGTTTAAATGACTTACGCTACAAAACAGACCCCTAAATTTTTCATTAACTCGAAAATACTAATGGCCTGTTAAGACGATTCTTTCCAAAAGGAACAAACTTCGATAAAGTAAGCCAAGAAAATATTGAAGAGGTTGTTGAGAAGCTCAATAACCGACCTAGAAAGTGCTTAGGATTCAGAACACCTAATGAGGTGTTCTAGGAAATTAAAACTGTTGCACTTACTACTTGAATGTATGACCATAAAAAAAGCACCTCTAAGGGTGCTTTTTCAGTTAAATCAAGCTAAATATTTCACTTCAGCCATGAATACAACATTATCTTGTTGGCTCATTTACATCCCCGCCTCTGTTGTTAATGTAGATATTATTTTCTAATGTAATATTACAACCATATGACTCAGTGCCATACTGATAGACTCCCCAATTAAAACTGTCTTTTATCGTGCTATTGGTAACACTAAATTGTATAGGATTTTGAGGAAAACAAACGGAGCTAATATTTCCGCTGTCTGAATTACCAATCCCTGCATACTCAACCGTAACATAATCCAATTGGTTGCTGGCGCTGTTACTAAAACGAAACATGATGCCTTTCCAATACCCTGGTGTTTTATTCAAACCTGTGAACAAAATAGGCTTGGCCACGGTACCAATGGCATTGAGTGACCCTGATTTTGTTACCTGAAGTTGCGTGCTTGAATTAAATATCAGTGATACACCTGCTTCAAGAATCAGTGCTGCCTCAACGTCAACAGAACGGTGGATATAGTAAGGAACCCCTATCTCTTTCCATGTTTGTTCTGTAACAATATCTCCATCCTTAATTACAATGCGGTCTTCGGTATTGCCACTGTAACGACTGTTTTTCCCTAGTTTTTCTACCATGTTTGCAGGCAGACTAATTGGGGTATCATTAAGAGTGAGTGTATTGCTTTCAAATGCATCTAAGATCACACTGTTGGAATAAACATTCACCCCAAACTTACTGGCCGAACGGAAGGTGCTGTTTTTAACACTAAGCCGTACTGGATCACTAGGGAATGCAATGGTGTCTAAATTATTAACTCCGTATTCAATGGTTACATAATCCAATTGGTTATTGGTGCTGTTGCTATAACGAAACATAATCCCATCCCAATAGCCCGGTGTTGGGTCTTTTGCAGTAAATAGAATAGGCGCGTTTGCCGTCCCAACGGCGTATAAAGACGCGCCTTTTCTTATGTGAAGCTGTGTGCCTGCCGCAAATTCTAGCTTTACACCGGGACTAATAGTCAATTTTGCGGGGTTTTTAACCTCAAGATTATTAAGTACCTTGTAGCAAGGTTCGCTTAAAACGGTATCCTCACTAATAGAGCCCATGGTAAGCTCAGCACTACAGACACCAGCAGTCACGTCAGTAATGGTTAAAACCGCCGTTGCGTTTGTTCCAACTTCTGCATTGTTGGACGGGTTAGATAGCGTTAATGCAACGGTTTCATTACTTTCCGCGATGTTATCCGACATAATTTGTACGGCAAATGTTTTGGCACTGCTGTCGTTTGCCGCCCAGTTAAGCGTTGTGTCGGCAATGGCCGAAAAGTCTTCACCATCAACCGCTGTATTGCCTTCTGCACGATAGTTCACACTCACCGCTTGTGAAATATCGCCCGCTCTATTCACCGTTATTGTAATGCTGGATGCATTTTCACTGACTTGATAGGTGGCCGAAGAAAATTGTAACGTCGCCGTATCTGCAATAACACCGCCCGTTGTAGCACACATTTGTTCGCTAAGTGACGAGGCATTGCCTGCGGCATCAACGGCTTTAATGCGGTAACAATATTCGGTTGCACTGGCTACATTAGAATGATTGTAAGCGGTGGTTGTTAAGGTTGCTATGCGGGTCGTTACGCTGCCCGTTGCCCCTGTTAACACTTCAAAGCTCGCGACATCGTTAATTTGAGAAGCGGTCCAACTTAACGAAATGACATTATCATTGGCTGTTACAACAAGACCTGTTGGTGTAGGAGGTACTGTCGTATCAAGTGTATCAAGCGTTACATCGAGCGTTGCATCCGATTTAGCTGATATTTGAGGAAAGCCATCAATGGCTTCTACTTCATAGCTGTAGTTTGTGCCAGCCACAAGCCCCGTATCGCTAAACACAGTGTACGGGGTGGTTCCAACTAAGCTACCGTTTCGATAAATATTATACCCTGCAACGCCTTTATCGTCTGTTGATGCGTTCCATACCACTAAAATTTCAGTGGCACTTGCGGGTAGAGCGCGAACATTTTCTGGCGTACTGGGCAGGCTATCCGCTGTGGCTGTAAAATCGGTACTTAAATCGACGTTGTTGATGATAATATTTTGAACATTTCTTATCGGATTATTAATGATGATTGTAATCTGATTGTTGTTGATGATAACGGGCGCGTTATCAAGAAATGCATCAAAACCTGTTCTGTCGGTATCAAAAGGCGTGGAGAGTAAATCAATCTCTTCCGTCACACTATTACTGGCAAGGACCTGTTTAACAATACTATAAAGTGCGTCTTTAACGTCATTGATTGATTGCTCACTGGGCATGTTTGCAATGGCCGTACTGCCTGTAAACGCCGAGCTAATATCTTGTCCCTGACTTTCAAACCAGTTGCGAATAATGAGATCAGTGTAGGGGTGAATATTTCGATTTATTCTGCTGCTGTCAGACTTGTGCGCAACACTGTATAAAAACTCACCGTTACCCTTGTCTATACGCAACAAATAAGGCCCATCATCGGCGAGATCTTTAATTTCAAATTTACCGTTTGCATCTGATGTCGTGGTTTTAACAACTCCTGTTTTGGATTTAACGGTAATCGTTGTGTTGGCGATTGCAGCACCTGTTGCTGCTGTTCCATAAATACCTGTGCCAATGGTTCCATCACCGCCCCCTCCTCCGCCACTGCCGCCGCCTCCACAGGCCGAAATAGTTAACAGCATGAATGCCATTAAAACATACTTAATATACCCTGTGAGCAGATTGCCTTTCAGGTTTAATAAATTTTTCATTGTTTTAATTCCTTCTTTTTATTGTGTTCTTCAATCTTTTTATTGTGTTCTTCAAAATAATAAATGCCTACGCCCACTCTGCTTGTGGCGGTGTCTGGCTTTAATATAGATTGGTTGATTTTTTTTTCTAACCAATGATTATAATCTCGTAACAAAAATAACGATTTTTGATCACTGTACTTTTTAAAATCTTTCACGATATGTTTAGGTACTTCTTGATAAACCACCTGCCTCTGAAATCTAAGGTTATCATTTGTATTTTCCTCTTGATTGTGTACAGCACTGGCCAACAAATCGGCCACGCAAATGGACATAATTTTAATTTTTTCCAGTTCATTCTCTTTGGGTATATACCCTTCTGTAATGAGTTTAATGGATTGTTTATCGGGCTTGAAAACCAATCCAATTCGTTCGAACTCATCAATAACGGCACCCAGCGTAATGTCGCCACTGTAGCGTGCAACCAATGCCGAAAAACTACCATGCTCCCCATGAATGGGTAAAACATCTGCTTCATTATTTTTATTGAGAAATTCTGAATCGGTACGCCAGCCATTAACAACGCGTATTGCACGGTTTGGCTTGCCTTTCAAAACATCGTAATCACTTTTTTCTTTATTTTTGACCAATGCAACAATTTCTTTTCTGTTTAACCCTGTTAAAACGGCGACTCTAGAATAGGTGGTTTTTTTGCCTGAAATAGAAAAATGCTCATAAGCAGTCTCCACGTAGGCTTGTTTTGCAAGCACGGAAAACTCACTGTGAGACACTTCATTTCGAATCAATACTTTAATCAACGGCTTTAATATCTTAATAACAGCCTTAACAAGAATTGATTTTTTTGATTTTACGTTCATAACGGGATATTAATCCCGTTTTAACCAGTTGTCAATTAAAAAGCTTGTTTAATGTAGAGCCAAGAGCTGCCCATAATCAAATAAGTTCGCCTTTAATGGAAAAACTCAACACCTAAGCAAAATTAAGTATTGGGCTAGAATTGGCTAAACAGAGTCTAACGCACCCGTTAATACTTTCAAACAAGACCTTGAAGCCTGTCCTAAAATCACCTCCTCCAAGCCCAAATATTAAACCGTTCTTATTCAAAAAATATCGGGTATAATTCTTCGATTATTTTTTACCATAGCGATCTATTATTGTGTTTAAACATTCTGCCGACAAAAAACCCGTATTCATTATTCTACTCTTTACATTAACGGATATTGTTGCGTATTTTTACTTGGAAAGTGTTTGGTTATTGATCATTTATTGGCTCATTATGACGATTCCGAAAGGCCTTATTTCAGCCTGGAATCACCATCACCAACACAGCCATGTTTTCAAGAGCAAAACGCTCAACCGTATTTTGGAATTTTTTTATGCACTGCACACAGGGGTTACTACCAATCTTTGGGTCTTGCATCACAACCTTGGTCACCACCGTCATTTTTTAGATCAGTCTAAAGATGAAAGTCGCTGGCAACGAGACAATGGTTCTACCATGGGCATGTTGGAATACACGTTAAAAGTGGCGCTTACCGCCTACCCTAGAGGCTATCAAGTGGGAAAAAAATACCCTAAGTTACAAAAACAATTTATTATGTATGGCCTCATCACACTCGCCCTATTAACGGCACTTACTGTCTACAACCCCATTAATGCCTTGTTTGTGTTTATTTTACCCATGATTTGCAGCTTGCTGTACACAACTTGGGCCACCTACGGACATCACACAGGGCTTGACACTGAAGACCAGTTTGCGGGTTCTCACAATATCACCGATAAATGGTTTAATGTGCTTACGGGCAATTTAGGTTTTCACACCGCACACCATTTTAAACAGGGCGTACACTGGTCAAAATTGCCCGAATTACATGAAAGCATTAAACATAAAATTCCAGACGCTTGTATTCGTAAGTCGGTATTTGACCTGTTTGCTAAACTTAAGAAAGAGAGCAAAATCGAACGCTCTTGTAATCTCCCCGCAAAATAAACGAGTTTAAAAGTAGAATTTCAATTCCCCTAAACGGACAGGAGATTTTATGAAAACATCACGATTTACAGACAGCCAAATATGGAGGGATGGACACCTCCATGA
>JAMOLY010000303.1 GCA_027068835.1 Thiomicrorhabdus sp.
GTACTGCAACGCACCGTCAAACGCCTCTACCACCTTAAATTTATCCCCCCCCCCTACTTTAATCTTCTCATCAAACTGTTCCAAAGCACAATGCGCGATATTTTCTATAATCGCCGCACCATCATTCAAGTTATACGCTTGAAACTCAGGCCATGTTTTTTTCAGTTCTTGCAAGTGTTTTTCCAATAAATTACGGGCATCATACAGTTGAATATTGGTATTAACCTCTTCACCACGATAATTCCTTGCTTTGGTATCCGAGGCATCTCGCTGTTGATTTTTAGCTTCAATACTATCCGATTCATGACAAACACCTTCTGGCGTAAAACAGAAATCCACACCTGCCAAATAGAGTTGCGTTATGCCTAAATAGCAACTAATGCCAAAGAGTGCATTGGTGACGGTTGGGCCATCAGAAATAAAATTTTCTTCCCCCCCCCTTGCCCAAGGAAAACGTCTTCTACTGTAGGTTTTTAAGCCTGACCATTGTTGAATGACGGATGCAGGCGGATGTTCACCCGTAATTAAAATACTCTCTCTTTCAAACGCATACATCTCTTTTGAGTAATCAAACATTAACGCCTGCCCATCAAATATTCCGATAAAATCGGGCGTAATGCCCTCTTTAATCAAACGTTTACAAATTCGACTGGCGGCAAAAATCCATACTTTTTGTTGATTCTCTTTTAACCAAGGAATCACTTGATCTAAAGAGGGCCCCCCTCCTAATAAAATAGCAGGAACATCTCCTTTTAACCGCCTTTTAATGACCGATAAAGGATGCTGTAAATCACATGCGTTTTCAATCTGCTGATCAAATGTTTTTTTAAAATCTCGATTATCAACACGATCAATACGAAACTGGTGAAATCGCTCTTGGTATCTCTGGTCAAGGTTTTGATACCTCCCCTTTCCTTCTACCATGACCAGTGAGCGTAATAGAATAATCGCATTCCGAATCACATAATCTTCATGAAGGGTATAAAGTTGCTCAAATTCAAACTCATCAAAGGTATAAAGTTCAACTTTAAAGTGTGGATTCTCTTGAAAAAACATGGTACGAGTCTGCTTTAGAGATTCAATCACCTCAGGAAAATCGACACAAACAAACCGTTGGCCTGCCGTTGCAATACGGGCTAAGTAATCCACTAATAAGCCCGAATCAGACCCCAGCACCACAAATAATTTATCATTCGGCAACTGCTGGCCGACAAAGGATTGGTAAATTACGCTTGAAGTCGATTGATTAAATTGCTCAGGGTAAAAACCCTCTAGCACGGTTTCGTTTTGTTGTGTTTGAATCAATGTCATAATGTATTTTCAATCCGATTGTTTTGTTTTTTCCATTAAAAACCACGTCGTATCATCCAGTGGAAAAACGGGGTCACCGTGATAGACAAACCCATAATCGACTAAGGTTAAATCAGGATATTTTGTCATCATCTCGCCCGCAAAATCTCGTTTAAAATAACGCCCCTCATTACCGCGATAATTGACTTCAACGGGCGTTGGGTTGTACGACTCTGATAGTAATATCCAACGATCACTGTGGTCATACAACTTTTGATACATTTGGGGCAGTTCTTTGGGGTTAATATGAATCAATACCCCTAAAATCATGGTCATCTCATAGCGATTTTCTGACTCAAACTCCAATGCAGATTGATGAAAAACATCTTTACACTCCCCCCATTGCTCAAGTTGCGCTTTGGCAAAGGCATTAATTTCAATGGCAGACAGTTCGGTACTGGGCAGTAGCGAGTGAATGGCTTTTAAGTTCAAACCAATATTTGACCCCAGTTCAAGCACCGACTTAAGTGACCCTGTACGCTGCAACACTTTTGAAAAAAAAGCGGTTTTATTGACCAATAACGCTTCACTGTTATTGCGCTGACTGTATTCATTACCAAATTCACCCGCCCAAAAGGACTCTTGCTCTGTTTTATAGCTCACTTCACTCTCCTAATGTAAACCAATCTGATTTTACCGCTGTGCCTCGCTGAATATCAAACGGAGCCATTTGCCCCACCAGCTTATTTTGATATTTAGGGGCTACGCCATAACCAGGTCGAATACTTTTAATGTGCTCACTGGTCACCACTTCGCCTGCGGCAATGTCTTTTACAAAATACAACGAACGTCTAAATTTCACATTGCCCTCTTCACTCGACTTACGACCATAATCGACGCTTCCAAGTGCTTGCCAAGCCGTTTTTGCGCCCACACACAATGCGTTTAAATCAGGTTCTTCCAAAGAGAAGCTGTCATCAGGCCCTCCTCCAGAGCGGTCTAAAGTAACGTGCTTTTCAATAATGCACGCTCCCAGTGCAACACTGGTGATGGCCGTCGTATTGTCTAGGGTATGATCCGATAAACCAATCGGTAAATTAAAGTGCGTTTTCATATCCACCAAAGTTCGCAGGTTATACTCTTCGGCGGGTGCGGGATAACCACTGACACAGTGTAAAATCGCCAGTTGAGTACAGCCCCCTTCTCTGGCGGCTTCAATGGCTTCGGCAATTTCCTCGGCATTCGCCATGCCCGTTGAGATAATCATTGGCTTTTGGGTTTGTGCAACGTATCGAATTAGGGGCAAGTCCACCGCTTCAAATGAGGCGATTTTATACGCGGGGGCATTTAAGTCTTCCAATAAGTCCACCGCCGTGGTATCAAACGGGGAGCTAAACATGGTAATACCTTGTGCTCGCGCATACTCAAACAGTGGTTTGTGCCACTCCCACGGCAGATGCGCTTTGTCGTACAATTCGTATAAACTTTGACCATGCCATAAACCGCCTTCAATTCTAAATTCTGCGGTATTCATATCCATGGTGATGGTATCGGCACGGTAGGTTTGAATCTTAACGGCATCAGCTCCCGCTCTTTTTGCCATATCGATGATTTTATAGGCGTTTTCAATGCGTCCATTATGATTGGCGGACATCTCTGCAATGATATAGGGAGCGGTTCCCTCACCAATCAGCCGCCCATTAATCGTAATCTGTTGAGGCTCTAACACGCAAAACTCCCCTCTCTTTGTTCACACGGTAATCACTCTGTAATAGGCCAAAACAGTAAAGATCATGATATTGCCCGTTTAAGTAGTGATGCTGTTTTAAACAGCCTTCCTCTCTAAACCCCAGCTTGTTATGCAACGACCTTGAGGCGTGATTAAATCCCAACACTTCACCCGCTATTTTTTGGGCATTCAACACATCAAATGCCAGCTTTAAGGCTTGCTGAGTCATCTTGGTACCCGTTCCTCGTGAGGCATCTGGCGAAATATAAAATCCCCAACGGTATACATCGCTTTCAAGGGATATTTTTTGCAGTTGCATAAAGCCCTGTGCCACACCATTTTCTTGATAAAGATATAAATACTGGAGAGGGTCTTGCTCTTTTTGAGTAAACCACTGCTGATGTTCCACTTCTGAAATACAGTGTTGAGCACACATAAAGGCATTAATCTGTTCATGATTGCGCCATGCACGAATGGTTGGTAAGTCTGCTTGAGTCAGAGGGGTTAACTGTCCACTCACTGATGAACTCCTTTAAGATACTTGCTCATGATGTTTGCCACTCGATCTGCTCCCTTTCCATCAGACAGTTTCGCAATCGCAGAAGAGAGTGTTTGTCGCTGAGCCAAATCCATCTGATCGAGTTGCCGTACATCACTTTTTAAATGCGCTTTTGTAATCTCTAATCCTGCTTGTCTGGCATGTAATTCTGCCACAATCCACTGTTGATTCTCTGCCGTTTGCACAAACATCAAAGGCGATCCAATACAGGCCACCTCCCAAACGGTTGCGCCCGCCGCCGAAATCACCACATCCGATTGGGCGATCAATTCCGCCATATTAGAGACATCCACCTTAACCACCGTTTGATAAGGCATTACTTGTGCCAATGATTCCACCTGATTTAAGTGGGGGGCATTAGCGCCCATCACCACCACAACCTCAAGTGCCTGAGTGCGTTGGCACTGTTGCAACGCGTCTAAGACTTGGCAGGTCATATTTTGCTGATCCACCCCCCCCAAGGTAATGAGTAATCTATTTATTTCAGGGTTACAACGTACTTGCTCTGATCGCCACTGTGCAAACTCCGCTCTTAACAGCCCATAATCGGTTCCCAAAAGGCATTGGCAATCGCTCGGCACTCGGTGTTGATAATCCGATTGTTTACGGCCAATCGTTTGATCCAACAAAAGTTGACACCTATGATTGCGATCTGCCAGATCATCAATCACCATTAACGCTTGATACGATCCCTGTAACTGCCTGTGCCAAACCTGATCTAATGCGTAATGATCCACCACTAACCAGTCAGGCTGAATACGTTCCAACACCGCTCGACATGCTTCGGCATCACTCTGTTGAGAACAACCTAACCACTGGGCGTAACTATTTTTCTCCCCCCCCTCTAATTCAACAATCTGAGAAATAACAGGTGGCAAAACGAATAGTTGAAACCCTTTTGAGGCAATCCGTTCAAATAAGTGACCAGCGTGTTCACGGCAGATAAACGTAACCTCATCCCCTTGTGCTGTTAACGACTCTGCCAACGTTAAACAGCGCATCACATGACCTGTGCCGATCACTAACGAAGCATCCACTCGAAAAACAACCTTCACGCAAGCTCACCGCTCTGTTGCAGCACTTGATACATTAACTCAGCACGTTTCCAGTCCTCCAACGTATCAAGGTCTTGCACCAAATACCTTGGCAAACGATAAGGCGAGGCATTGTTTGAATACACAGGAATTTGTTGTTTAAAGGCGCTCGGTTTTCCCCAATAAAATTGACCCGCATCATGGTAAGCGGGCTCTAAGTCTTGCGAACGAATCGTAAAATTTTCAGGGTGAAACATCTCAACATGGTTGGATGGCGTGATTTTAAACGCTCGTTGAATAGGGGTGGCAAACTCCGTGACACTAAAGCAGTAATCCGCTTGCGTGGTTTGAAACTGTTTAAAGGCCTCTTGCAAAGACGCTGTTTGCACAAATGGGGCGGTAGCATACAGACAAAACGCATTCTCAATCACCTCGCCTTGCGCCTCAAACCACTCAATGGCGTGTTTGATCACCGCCAAAGTACCTGCAAAGGCATCAGACAACTCGGCAGGACGAATAAAAGGGGTTTCTGCACCGTATTGCCGTGAAATTTCGGCAATTTCCTCATCATCCGTTGAAACAATGACCTTATCAAAGCAACCACTTTTTAAGGCTGTCTCAATCGAATAGGCAATAATGGGCTTGCCTAAAAAGTCTTTAATATTTTTACGTGGAATCCGTTGACTGCCTCCACGTGCGGGGATCACACATAATTTTAGACCTCCCTTCATACCAACACCTCTTTCAGTACTTTTATGACCGTCTCTTGATTCTGTTCCGTCATGGCGTGAAATACAGGAATACTGATGGTTTGTTGATAGTAGGCTTCCGCCACAGGAAAATCCCCTTGAGAAAAGCCCATGTTTTGGTAATACGGTTGGATGTGAACGGGAATGTAATGCACATTCACGCCAATGCCTCGTTCACGTAAGGCCTGAAACACCTCGGCGCGAGTTCGGGAGAGTTGATGGGTTTGTATTAAAATAGGGTATAAATGAAAAGAGGAGTGACTGTCGGATGTTTGATAAGGCAACACCAAAGGAAGTTCCGATAAACCCGCATCGTATTGTTGTGCAAATGCGGTGCGTTTCTGAATAAAATCATCCAACCGTTGCATTTGGCTGATACCCAGTGCCGCTTGCATTTCAGTCATGCGGTAATTAAAGCCTAAATCTACCTGATGATAGACCCAAGCCCCCTCTAAAGCGACCGATTCATTTGACATTAAGTGCGGTTCGCGCGTTACACCATGACTGCGAAGTAGTTGCATTTTTTCGGCCAGTTGTACTTGATTGGTCGTTGCGACACCGCCCTCGCCCGTGGTAACAATTTTAACGGGGTGAAAGCTAAATACGGTTATATTAGAATATTTCCCCCCCCCTATCGGAGCGCCTAAATATTTGCCGCCAATGGCGTGGGCAGCATCTTCAATAATTTTAAATCCATACTCTAAGCTCAGTTCATGTATGCGCTTCATATCACACGATTGTCCTGCAAAGTGCACTGGCATCACAATTTTAGGCAGGGTATTGTTCTGTTGAGCGGCCTTCAGTTTTTCTTCTAAGGCCACCACACACATATTATAAGTACGTGAATCGATGTCTACAAAATCAACCGTTGCACCACAAAACAGCGCACAGTTAGCGGAGGCCACAAAGGTATTAGGCGATGTCCAAAAAAAATCCCCCCCCCCTAGCTCCAGTGCCAAACACGCAATATGCAATGCCGAGGTGGCACTGTTGACCGCCACGGCATATTGTGCGCCACAATAGGTTGCCACCGTTTGTTCAAACAGCGGCACTTGCGCCCCTTGGGTTAAATAGTCGGACTGCAAAACCTGTATGACCGCGTCAATATCATCCGTTGAAATGTCTTGTTTGCCGTAAGGAATCATTCATCCTACCTTGACTGGTTTATTAAGGGGGTTATGCATTCAAATCCAATAATTCACTGTAACGCGCTTTTGCCTTAAGCACCTTATCAAGATACTGTCGTGCCTCACTGGAAGCATGCTCATACCGTAAGGTACGATAAACCCGCTTTGGGTGCAACTGATTTACGCGAGCAATCGCTTCTTCGGGTGTGGCCGCAAACAGTTTAAGCGTTCTGGAGATGCCTGCATTGTAAGAAGAGATGGACAGCATCTCTTTAATTTTTGGATTTCGCACCCCCAATAAATAATCGTGTTTTAGCAATCCCATGTACGCAATGCCCATTCTTAAATTCGTTTGGGCATCAAATAACGCCTCTTGCGAAGGTTGCCCTGCTCGGCCGTCCACGTATTGGTACACATCTCGGCCTGCCGCATTGGCCTTAATTTGCATTAAACCCAGAGCATTGGATTTACTGACCGCGCGGGGGTTAAAGGCACTTTCGACTTCAATAATGGCAAACACCAAATCTTTAGGGACATTAAATTGACGTGAATACGTGTCCACCCAAGGTCTGTATTTTTCAATTTTCCCCAATAAACGATTTTCAACCCGTGGAATCTGAATCAGTACAAAAGTACCCTCCGCATCGCTTACTTCTTGCGTATGTTTTTGTAATAAATAATTTGCATACTCTGTGGCCGCCGCTGGGTAACGAATGGGGTTTCCATATTGATTGATTACTTGGCGATAAAACCACGGTTTATGTTGCACTTTAATTGGTGCAACGCTCAACAAATCTTCACCACTGACCATCGTAGGGCTTAATAGTGCACGGTGAATCATCCGTTTTAAATTAGACGGTGTGGCAAGCGCTTTGGGAACCTCAATCACCAGTGCATCGGTGTATTGAATAAAAGAAGGCGTTAATACATGATTGTTTACATCATTTTTTTTTCCCCCCCCCCCCTCTTCATTGGCAGAAGCCGTGACATTTTTGGTTAAAAAAGTCTCCACCACAGGCGGCAAGTGTTCAAATGTTGCCGTATGATTGTCCACCGCAGTGTCATTTTGATAAGAGGAGTTAGAGAGGGGGGGAGAGAAATTATTTGATTGAACAGAATCACTGCTAACTATCCGCAGTCCACTTGGCACACCAGTTAAACCAACCGATTGATTTAAATACGTTTGTTCATTATTTTGGTTAAACGTTAACCAATTTTGAACATTCGATAAATAACTGGCCGTTAACATCAGCAGAAAACTAACCGTTAATAATAGCGTCAATGATATGGTTTTAGTTTTCACAAAAAAGCCCCCGTTAGAAGGTTTTTAGCAAAAAAAAGACCAAGTTAAAAATAATTAGAAAAATAGCGTATATTCTAGAAGAATATCCAAGAATAGAGTTCCTGAATCCGTAACACCACATGCGAATTCAGATTAAAACCTCTTTATCTTAAATAGTCAAAAAGAGACATTGACTGTACCCGTGTAAACACCTGTTGGGCAACCTCAAGTGCATTTTGACTTTTGGTTAAATCCGTAGAACCCCTCACTAAGTCCATGTCTTCTAAATTCATTCTGCGCTCTTCGAGTGCAATTTTAAATGACTCTCCTGCGTCGTATTGTGCTTCAATTCGATTTTGCCTGCCCCCTATTTCAGCACGAACTTCTGACAACTGATTAATCCCAGAGGTTAAATCCGTGACAATTCCTTCAGGTGGTTCAAGCCCCGATTCTAATGCGTTTTTAAGCTCCACAAGCACATTTAAAATATTGGAATCAGGTGTTCCAGTAAAATTTGTAGTTGTAGTAATTCCAAACACTTTATCACCATTATCAGTCACACGAATACGACTGGAATCCCCTTGGTCATCGGCCGTCAATCGATTATCAGAGTCAAATCCTATTTGTACAAAACGAGAGCCATAACTTGCCAATTCATCATACACGGGTGTGACACCATCAGCCTCAAATTGACCGATCGCATTGGTACTGCCAATGTAAGCGTAATACCCAGGGTTATTCACATCCTCTACATACGCTTGTTCAGCAAACACGCTACTTCCCGCAAAAATCAACTCTCCCTCAGAGTTACGATAATTCATCATACTTTTAGTTTGTTGAATAATTTGTTCCAGCTCAGCGGCCGTTGCTTGTCGATCTTCGGCAGAGTAAGTACCGTTTAACATTTGGATGGATAACTCACGGGCACGTTGTAATTGTGTAACGGAATCATCAATCGCGGTCTCCTCCAAGACCAGTTGCGACTTAGCGTATTCACCATTTTTAGCATACTGATCAATGGTATTCATGGTTCGATTAAGAGAGTGTATTTGAGCCGTTGCAACAGGATCATCACTGGCCACATTAACCCGCTTTCCCGTGCTTAATTGCAATTGCGCTTCTAATACATCTGCTTGATGCTTCTGAATGGAGTTAATGCCTTGACTATGAAATTGATTGGTTGAAATTCTCATCACTTATCTCCTAACCGCATCTAAAATGGTTTGAAACAGCGTTTGAGACGTGGCAATTATTTGCGCCGCGGCTTCATACGCTTGTTGATATTTGACTAAATTTGCTGCCTCTTCATCCAAGCTTACACCTGAAATAGAGTCACGCTGATCGGTCATTTTCTGAAAGACATTTGTTTGTGCCGTTAGCTGAACCTCAGAGCCTCGAACATACATTCCCACATTGGTTGCCATCTTAGAGTAACCGCCCAATAAGGTTTCTGATCCAACATCGCTGCTATCTGCCAATAAGAGTTTGGTGGACTGTAACCCAGCTAAATTTGAAATATTAACATTGTCTCCAACCGCGGCAGCGGCGGGTACTTCATCTAAAAGTGAGCCATCATTATTGCCATCAATGGGGCTTTGCCCCCGTGTGGCCACTTTTTCTGTTTCCATTAATGTTTGCGAAAAATCCTCTAAAATCGCTTGATGAGGTTTGACTAAAAAAGAGTCTCTGTCATCAGGGGCATTCACCACACCACTTAAGTCAAATGACATTCCTTCAATATTCGCCGTAGCACCACGCGCTAGACTCACTGGATTTCCAGTATTATCCAATAATGGATTTTTAGTCTGTGCATCAAAAAAATCAAATTCATCCGTTGCTTGGTTATAGCGTAACTCATATGATCGAGACTCAAAACGCCCAATTTCAGTAAATGCATTTTGCAAATAGCTCTCTTTATCACCAAACGTGGCTGGCTGAGAACTCAATGCGGTGGCACCATCATAAGGGGGCTCTGATACACCCGAATTTGGATTAAAACTGACTAAAATATTCGTTCCTGTTTCAACGCCTGAATTATTGGTGTTATTAATTGCATTCATTGACAGCGGGGTAAATAAATCTCCCCCTGCATCACCATTAATATCGTAACCTTGATAGTGTTGCCAGTTCATGGATGCCGTTAACCCATTTAACATCAACCCTAAATCATTTTTAGAGGTTTCTAATAAGTTATCTCTAAAATCTAAAACACCTCCTAACTCTCCCCCTGTAACTTGGTTACCAATCATCTGTTTCTGCCCACCAATCGACACATAAAGCTCAGTTCGATTATCGTCTCCATATGGGCTACGATCCGCCTCTAATCGTGTAATCGAGTTATCGCTTAACAGTGGAATACGACCATTTGCGGTATGAATATCAACGGTTCCATCTTCCTTCGAAAACGTTTTAATGTCCATATATTGACTGAGTTCTAACACCGCTTGGTCTCTTTGATCTAAGAGTACATTTGGAGGCTGAATCCCTGAACGACTTGAGCTTGCCACTTGTGCATTAAGATTTTGAATGGTTTCAAGACGGCTGTTAACTTCATTCGTTAACCCTTTTATTTGAGCATTTACCTGATACTCTGTTTCATCCAAAACAGAAATTAAATTCCCAACATGGCTTTGTAAATTATTCCCTTCGTCAATCAACATTTGACGACCCGTATCAGACGTAGGGTTATCCGATAAACTTTGCAATGAATCAAAATAGCGTTGCATAAATTCTTGAACACCTTGGTCATTACTGGCAATCACGCCCTCCACTTGATTTGCAAGCTGAACCTGAGTGTCATAACGACTTACCAATGACTTACTGCTCGATAATTGTGTTTGAAGATACTCCGCATTAATTCGCTCAATATAGTCAACCCTTGCGCCAGACCCAATAAATTGTGAACCCGCTGAACTGGGCGTATTGCTCACAATTTCAGCTCGTTGACGGCTGTAGCCTTCGGTTGACACATTGGCAACGTTTTGGCTGGTCACATCGAGTGCTCTTTTAAAACTGCTGGTTGCCGCGGTTCCAATACTTAACATGTCCGCCATAATTCATATCCTTTTTGATAAGGGGGGGGATTTTTTTCCTCCCCCCCTTAATACCCTAGATTTTCAAATGAGTTTACCATGTATTCAGTTTACGCTATTTAAGGCTTTTTCGTAAACCTTAGCGCCAGCGCATCCTCTGTAGAACTTGGTAACTCTTTTTGTTTTCGTGCTTGCTCTGCCTCTAATTCCGTTGACTTAACCATCTCGGGAACCCCTTGTGAGAGCTGCTTTACTATGTTATCGGCAAACCCCAAGGTTCCTTTAGCCGCTAAATTTAAAGAGAGCTGTTTATCGTACCAATCTTTGTAAAAATCGCCTTGATTTCCGTCCAGCCAATTGTCATCAAAACTCACTTTACGAGACTCTTTTAAAATTTGTTGCACAAACAACGCTTCAAACTGTTCGGCAACGGGTCTTAAAACCGACGCTTGATCCTCTCTTGCTTTGACTTTTAAATCGCTTAATGCCGCTAAATCGGCGTAGTTATGGTGTGCCTCGGTATAAGACGATTGATTGGGTTGCATGGCATTCATATTTAATAATTCCATAATTCTTCCCCCCCCCCTTAAATAATCATTAACTCAGCTTTTAACGCGCCTGCTTGTTTAAGCGCTTCTAAAATGGCAACCAAATCACCGGGGGCCGCCCCCACTTTGTTTACCGCTTGCACAATATCATCCAGTGAAACGCCCTTTGGAAACTTAAACATGTGTCCGTTTCCCGTTGTTTCAACATCCACCACCGTATTAGGCGTGACCGCCGTTGCCCCCCCCGCAAAGGGATTGGGTTGATTCACATCAACGGTTTCGGTAATTCTCACCACCAGACTGCCGTGGGTAACCGCTGCCGAACCTACGCGAACATTTTTGCCAATCACTACCGTGCCTGTTCGGGAGTTCACAATAATTTTGGCCGCGCTTTCCCCTGAGACAACCTCAATATTTTCCAATACCGATAAAAAAGAGACGCGTTGGTCTGGAAGTCTAGGCGCCATCACTTCAACCGTATTACCGTCTAACGCACTTGCCGTGCCTTCGCCTAACATCTCATTAATGGCATTCACCATATTTACGGCGGTAGTAAAGTCAGAGTTTTTTAAATTTAAACGAATCGTATTGCCCAGCTCAAAGCCTGTATTGACCGTTCTTTCGACCATTGCACCGTTTGGAATACGCCCCACACTGGGAACATTAATGGTAATACGAGAGCCATCCGCACCGCTGGCATCTAAGCCCCCTACCACCAAGTTACCCTGACCAATCGCATATACATTACCGTCCACGCCTTTTAATGGGGTTAATATTAAGGTTCCCCCACGTAAGCTTTTTGCATTGCCTAATGAAGAAATTGTAATGTCGATTCGTTGCCCGGGTTTTGCAAAGGCAGGCAGTTCCGCATGTACCGCAACGGCGGCAATGTTTTTAGATTTGGTTTTAATTCCCGGTGGCATGTGAATACCAAACTTGTTTAGCATACTGAGTAAACTTTGCTCAGCAAAAGGAGTTTTATCTCCCGACCCCGTTAATCCCACCACCAAGCCATAGCCCACCAAGTGATTGGCTCTCACACCATCTACATTGGCAATGTCTTTAATACGTTCAGCATGGCTGTAACCACTCCAAACCATGAGTAAAGCTAACATAACCACCACTTGCTGTACTCTTAATCGCATATTCATCAGACATTTCCTTCTCTTTTTTGGATTGTTTTTAAATTTTATCCCCCCCCTATTTATTCAGTCTTTACAAAAACAGGGGGGGGATAAAATTTAAAACGGCCAATACTTAGATAACCACTGTGTTCCAACACCCGCTCGTGCGGTACTACCGCTCATACCCACATCTTTATAAACCAAACGCACATCCGCCACCTTAACCGATGAGATGGTATTGTCTGGTCGAATGTCTTCGGGGCGAATAATGCCTGCAAACTGTACCACTTCATCGCCATCATGAATGGTAATCCACTTTTCACCTTTTACCACAAGGTTACCATTTGAGATCACCTCAACCACCGTGACCGCAATGGAGCCTTTTAAGGTGGAGTTTTGCTTAACATTACTTTTGCCCGAAAATGCTCCTTCGGAACCATAGCCCACACTCAAGCCATTAAAAGAACCCGCCACAGCATCAACCGCTCTCCCTACTAGATTGTTTGGTGTACTTAAAGAGAAAGGAGTCGTAATTCCATAATCTTGTTTATTTGATTTATTGTACTTCGCCTCATCTTTTTTATTGGCCGACATGCTTTCAATTAAATTAATGGTAATAATGTCGCCAATACGATGCGCACGAGAGTCATCAAATAAGCTCATCGCACCCACTTGGTACAACGAGCCATTTTTTGGCTGTACGGTTTGAGGAATATTTAACGGATAACTGGGTGCATAGTTCGCCAATTGGTGACGCTCTGGTGCAGAGCTACAACCGCTGAATATCACTGAAACGGTGGCAAGTAACCCAATTAATTTTATCTGCTTCATGTGAGTCTCCTTACCCTAAAACTTAAATATGATTGTTTTAGGTATTATTGTTTAAATATTGCATCATGCCATCAGCGGCTGAAATCGCTTTAGAGTTCATTTCATACGTTCGCTGCGCTTCAATCATCCCAATCAACTCTTCAACTGTGTTTACGTTTGAAGACTCCAGCGCCCCTTGAATAATCGCCGCCGCTTCTGCCGTTTGAGGGTTATTTACATTGGGCGCACCACTGGCGGTGGTTTCCATGTAAAAGTTGCCCCCAATCGACTCTAACCCTGCTGGGTTAATAAACGTCGCCAGCTCTAACTGACCCACTTGGTCTTGTGCCACGTTGCCAGGTAAGGTCACAAAAACCCCCCCGTCACGGGAGATTGAAATATCCGTTACTTCAATGGGAATATTAATGTTCGGCTCAAGCAAATACCCCGAAGAGGTCACAATGTCGCCATTTTGATTTACTTCAAACGATCCATCACGGGTGTACATTAAATTGCCTTCTTGGTCTAAAGCTTGAAAAAAACCTTTGCCATCCAATGCCATATCCAGCTGATTTTCAGTCACCATAATATTTCCTTGGGTATGAATTTTTTGCACCCCGATGGCTTTGACCCCCGTTCCCAATTGTAAGCCAGAAGGCAAGGTACTGGACTCCTCCAAGCTGGCTTGTGCGCCCGGTTGGCGTACGTTTTGGTATAACAAATCATTAAATTCTGCACGGCCTGTTTTATACGCGTAAGTGTTGGCATTGGCGAGATTGTTTGAAATAGCCGCCAACCTAAATTGCTGTGCTTCCAAACCCGTTTTTGCAATATACAGTGCTCTGTTCATTTTTGTATCCCCTTAGACTCTATTTCAAAGACAGTAGCGCATCGGATTTTTGAGCATGCGTTTTACTGGTCGACATCATTTTAATTTGCAGTTCATACTTACGAGACAGTTCAATCATTTTTACCAATGCCTCAGCCGTATTCACACTGCTGCTCTCCAATGCGCCCGACATCATTTTGACGTTCTCCTGAACCAAAGGTGCTTCGTCCTCTTTTAAACGCGTATAACCATCCAGCCCCTTCTCTAACGATTGAATATCGGGTTTTACCAACCGTAAACGGTCTAAGACCACCAGCTGATTACTCGCTTCTTCTGCTGGTACAATCGAAATCGTGCCGTCACTGCCTATGGTCATTGTTTTAATCGGCGGAATATTAATCTGAATGCCATTCTCATTAAGCACAGGGTTGCCCTTAACATCCACCAAACTGCCATCGGCTAAAATTTGCAGGCTGGCACTTCGAACAAACGCCTCGTCTCCATTAGGGGCTTCAATGGCTAAAAAACCATCTTCTTTGGTCACCACATCTAACTCTCGTCCTGTGACTTTAATCGCGCCAGCCGAAAAATCGGTCGCGGGGCGTTCATCCATCGAATACGCTCGTGAGCTCCAACCAGGCCCTTCAACATGCTGCGCTCTAAAGATATTAAAATCTTGCTTAAAGCCATCGGTATTTGCATTGGCTAAGTTATTGGAGTTATTGGCTTGTGAGAGAGAAACCTCTTTAGCCCCACTCATTGCAACATACAGCATACGATCCATAAAAGATGACTCCAGCTTAGGAACGACTACGATAGCCCCTGAAAAAGACCAACTCTGTGTTAAAAAATGATCATTTACAGGTGTAAACTCACATTTTTCGTCTTGATTTGGTCTTTTTCAGGAGCCATCTGAGTCGTTACATTATTTATTGAAAATAAGGAGAGGGAATAAATCCCCCCCCTCTAAAATAAAACACTTGTTATGAGTGGGTCTAATGCCCAAATGTGTTTCCCTTGTGTGTTCCTATTAGAAAATTCAAGTGTAAGCATTTTGACATGCTTTCTTTTCCATAAAGACTACAGCAGAGAACGTGCCATACTTAGGCTAAATAAAGACTAAAGGTTTTAGAAAACAGCCGATAAATTTATATAGGAAGCTCTTGCCATGTGGCAAAAAAAAAGCCGACAAGATTGCCGGCAAGGTTCAAACATTAAATATTCAATTTTTTATAAATTTAAAATTGTCTGTGTTAACGTCTGAGACGTTGATAAAACTTGTGCAGATGCTTGATACATTCTTTGAACTTGAATCATCTCAACCAGCTCTGCGGTTGTATCCACATTAGAATATTCTAATGACCCTTGAACAACACTTCCCATTCCATTATTATCTGGACTTCCTAATTGTGCCGTCCCTGAATTAAATGATTCTGCATAGGTTTGTCCACCCAGTTTATGCATGGCGTTTTTATCCGAAAAGTTAGCCACGGCAAGTTGTGCAACGGGGATAGCACGACCATTTGAATAACGTGCCTCAATAACACCATCACTTCCTGTTGCCAGTCCAATTAAATCGCCAATTTCATAGCCGTTTTGACTCACGCCTCGAATATTGTAACTGCCTGAAAACTCTGTCATATCGTTAAATTCAGCCGTAAAGCTAATCGGGTCTACTGCGCCCGTAAGTGGGTTATTAATCAACCACTCCATGTTTGGCTTTAGGGTTCCAGTATCGGTCCAGCCTGCTAAATCATCAAAAATGGGTTCCCCATTAGGCCCAATGGTTGGCGAATCTCCTGTAATTAACGTAGGATCTTTATCATTTGGCTGATACACTCGTTGCAAGCGACCATTATCATCAAATCGCAATTCAAATAACATCCCAGTATTTCCGCCGTTCGCTTGCGCTGTCGTAGTATTATCCACACCACTTGGAATATATGTCCCTGTATCTTTATCAAAGTCTGACACCGTGTAACGTACGAACCAGCTAGTGTACTTGTCATTATTTCCATCTAGATCAAAATCTTCATTAGATCTTGGTACCCCATTAGGATCAACCACATCCACCACCGCACGTTTAAAAAAGTCGGCTGTAATTCGGTGTTCGCCACCCAATGAATCATGAATAGTTTTATTAGTCGAGAAATCTGGAAAGCCTGTATAAGCAGGAACAGCATTAGTAGGATCAATAATTGCAGCTAAATTATTTGTAGGATCACCCGTTCCTGTTCCTACTGAATCAGAGGCTAAATTACCCGTATTATTAGCTGAATTATAAGCCTCTTGCCCATCCAAATTAACATTAAAGACCATTTCAGTGGTGGAGCGCGGTACCTTATTTAACTCATCTAAATCAATGGAGCCTAAATTGGTTGAAAACACCACATCTTGCTCCGTAGAAAGCACATCATTTCGAGCATACCCTTGAACCTGATTACCCGTTTGATCCGTTAAAAAACCATCTTTATCCAGTTTAAATGAACCATTACGAGTATAAATTGCTTCATATTTTCCTGCTTTATCCGCCATCACAAAAAAACCTTCACCATCCAGCGCCATGTCCAAATCACGCCCTGTACCATTAATCGTTCCTTGAGAAAAATCCTGTGTAATTGATTCAACCATGACCCCATTTCCAGGAGAGTTCTGAGTTCCTGAAAACATATCCGCAAATTCAGCTCGTGAACTTTTAAAGCCAAATGACTGTGAGTTTGCTAAGTTATTTGAAATAACCGCCAATCCACTCGCAGCGGCATTAATACCACTTACTGCATTCAAATCAAAATTTGCACTCATAATATATCTCCTTGTACACCATATTTAAAACTGCCAAAAATGATGTTTATTTTTCTAAACGTCACTCTATTTGTATTAGAAATGTTAGCGACTTTTAAGCCAACTCTAAAAAACTAATGACATTTACCCACTAATTTCTCGAACACTGTCCATTGATACTTTATCTCCTGTCGCCAACGTAAGAGTCATCGTGCCATCAGGGCTAATTCCGACCGTATTCACCCGTGAAGGAACCACTGTATCAATCGACTTTAACTCTCCTGCTGAATCCGTACCATAAGCGGTTATACTATAAACACCATCACCTCGTACGGCCCCCACATCATCAAACCCATCCCACTCTATCGATTTGCTAGCCAATCCATCCCAAGAATCCTTCTCTCTCTCTGATAAGAAATCGGTATAACTTAACTCCTTAACCAAACCATCGTCGTCACTAATCACGATGGTAATGTCAATAAAAGGTTCGTCAGTTTGCAAACTAAAGTTAGACGGCTGTTCTGCTGAATGAGAAAATTTATCAGACTCAATTTGCACATTTTTACCAATCAAAGAGGCACCTTGCATAGCTTGTAAACTCTGAAAACTTTCTGTCATCGCTAAAATTGACTCATTCATATCATTCGTGGCTTCAAGCTGGCTCATTTGCGTTAAATCGGTCACAAAGTCCTTTGCATCGACAGGCTCAGAGGGGTCTTGATTTTGCAGTTGTGTGGTCAGTAGCAATAAAAAATCTGCCTGTCCCATATCATCTAACGCTTCTGAGTTATTAGCAGTAGTTGTGTTCTGCTGCAGTGCAGTTAAGTAATTGGAATCACCCAGTGAAATATCAGGTAGTAATTCAGCCATAACGACTCTCCTTTACGGTTATTTACCAAGTTGAATGGTTTTTAATAAAAGTTGTTTTGAGGTATTCATCACTTCAATATTGGTTTCATACGAGCGTGAAGCGGACATCATGTTCGCCATCTCTTCTACAATGTTCACATTGGGTCTAAAAATATAGCCCTCTTCATTTGCCATCGGGTGATTTGGATAGTATTCCATTTTTAGCGGCTCTTGGCTTTCTACAATTTCTTTAACACGAACCCCTCCACGAGCTTCGCCCTTACTGCCATCTAAAATGGTTTGAAAAACGGGCTGTTTAGAGCGATACGTATCCTCTGCGTTCGAACTTATACTGTCTACGTTCGCCATATTGGATGCGATCGTATTTAAACGAACGGTTTGTGCATGCATGGCCGTTGCTGAAATATCTAAAATATTAAACATTGACATGGTTAAAACCTCTTAGTAATTTATTCGCTTACTCACCTTTCAGTGCACCACGAATGCCTTTAATTTTGCTGTTTAAAAACTCTAATGTTGCGGTTTGTTGAATACCATTTTCCATAAATTGAGCTTTTTCAATGTGCGTTTCCACGGTATTACCATCTAAAGCAGGCTGAGTCGGTAGGCGGTACTTTAAAAATTCGGACGTACTTGAAAAGCTTTCATCTTTAATGTGCTTAGCGTTGGTTCGACTCATTTCAAAACGTTCAGAAGACCCAAGCCCACCGTGTGCGTCTTTTATGGCTGCTCTAAAATCAATGTCTCGGGCTTTAAAATTAGGTGTATCGGCATTGGCCAAATTATTAGCCAATACCTCAGCACGTGCGGAACGCACTCGAAATGCGGTCTCATAAATTCCAAAAATTGACTCTGCCATCATCACTCTCTTTGTCGTACTGAATTCTTTCCAAAATCTTAAGCAAACAAAGTGCCATTGAACAGTTTCTTCGTCTTTTTACCCCCCCCTAAATGAAACCTTAGATATAAAAAAAGCCCGCTTAAAATAAAACGGGCTTTTCTAAAAAACAGTTCAACAAGCACTTACCATGTTTTCACAATATCCCCCACTTGCACCACGCCTTTTTTAGCGGTTAGCTCTGCAATAGCAAATTTAGGCAAAATTCGTTTTATTTTTAAAAATGCACCTGGCACTCGATCTTGCCCCAGTTCCGAGCCACCAAAACGAATGGGGCGACCTGCCGTATGGTATACGGCAAGATCATCCCCTATTTTTGCACCTGCCGCCTCGTGCAAATAAATAACGTATTCACCATTTTGAATATCAATGACCTGACTCTCAAATGGTTTACAGTGCAGCGCGTCTAATACATTTTTAGTTTGTTGGTTAAGTAAGCCATCAAATGCTTTGCCTGTTTTGGTTGCAAAAAAAGAGCCACTGCCAAACGGTCGATCTCGACCCACCAGCACGTCCCCTTCAACCTCAACCTCTCCGCGTGCTTGATGAATCATGGTTTGACTCATTAAATCAACCAAATACCAATCTAACCCAATATAACGTTGCTCTGGGTTCACGTTTAAATCATAAAAACGTTTGGCGGTATTCAATATGCCTGTGTCGGAGTGTGCAGATGCCGAACGAATCACAGTAAGCAATAGAAATTGCGCCCCTGTTTTATTGCGAATGTCGATTAACTGTTTAGGGTCTAGGTTAGGGGTAACAACGTGGTTTGGCTGTAAATCAATAGGCTCTAATAACAGTGTTAAGTTACGATAACCTTTATGTTTAACTCTTCTTTCCAGCTCAAGTTGATAACCCGACAATAAATTTGAAATGTCTCTCGCTTCGCTTCCAAACGGCATGACGACCGGTGCGATGGCCAATCGTGTTTGGTATTGATTTCCTTCTAAACCGGTACAAAGCCCTGCTTCTTCGGTTAAACACACATTCAAAACCACTTCGTAATTCAAAGCGCCTTCTTTGGTCTGACCGTACATGTCTTCTGGATTTTCCATCCCTTCTTTTACAAGGGTGTAATTTTTAATTTTGCTGTGCGATGTAAAACGTGTGCTGTCTAATGTTAGCTGATAATCATCCACTCTCTGATCAGTACTGATTTTAACGTTATTTTTTAAACTTGCCATTTTTAATGCATCTCGAATCGCCATTTTTCGGGCAAAGGCTTCGTCAACGCCTTCCATACTGGCGCTGCCCTTCACTTCAACACAGGGTTCTGCAACAAGAATAGGAGAAATTTCACTTTGTTTTGCAGGCAAAGATTTTTCTCCCCCCCCTACCTCGTCACAATTTCCGTCCGATTTTATACAAAAAAAGTCAAAAAAACCCGCTTGGGTTGAGCCAGAAAACAGCACTACGGTTAACACCAATAATCGTCCATATGACAACATACAGTTTATCCTCAATTTTGGCGCTGTTCCATTTGATCAATGATCGTTTGAGCCAGCTCATCGGAGTGCCATTTGGAGATAAAAATATTAGCACCCACCTTATCCGTTAGGGTGTCATTAAACCCACCACTTAAGGAGGAGTTTAGGACAACAAAAATGTCTTTCAATCGATCGTCTTTACGAATACTGGTGGTTAAGGTGTAGCCATCCATAACGGGCATTTCAATATCGGAAATGACCATTAGCACTCGCTCTGAAATAGGCGTACCGCCTTGATCCGCTTCATCGGCAAGTTTGAGCAAAAAATCCAGTGCCTCTTTGCCGTTATTGAGTATATTGTAATGAAGCCCTAATTTTTCAAACACGCCTTTAAGCTGTGAACGCGCAACCACCGAATCATCGGCCGCCACAATAAAAAAGTCCTGACCTTTTGTGTCTATTTTATGCTGAGAAATAAACTCATCTGACACATCATTGGTTAAACCCGACACTTCAACAAGCACTTTTTCAACATCCACAATTTCGACAATGTTTTTTTGAGAGCGCGTAATGCCTGTTAAGTAGTTAACCCCTTGCAGAGTTGGAGGGGGGGGTAAAATATCTTCCCAACGCAAATGAATAATACGATCGACATCTTCAACTAAAAATCCTTGGATTGAGCTGTTAAATTCCGTGACGATCGTTAAGCTATTTTGATAGTTGTTAGGGTCAATTGGCTCAAGATCCAGTGCCTTAGCCAAGTCAATCATGGGCATGGTTTGCCCACGGATATCAGAGACACCAACCACTCGTGGGTCTGATTTAGGCACTGGGGAAATAAAGGGCGTTCGAATCACTTCCCTAACTTTAAAGACATTGATTCCAAACAACTGTGGACCCTTAATCGTAAAAAGCAACAACTCCATGCGGTTCATACCCGCCAAGGAAGTTCTTTGATCAACACCCGTTATAAAGCTAGACATATTAACGTCACCTTATCTAATTTTAGACTAATTTTAGAAAAAATATCTTAAACCCATGTTAGTATTTAGGCATGAAAATGACCCTACAAGCCTACGCACTAATCCTATTCATGAATCCAGTATTTAGTTTACAGGCGAATGAAATAAATTCCCTTCCCCTTCTGCAAGCACATAATACAATCTATGTGCTTGCCACCGAATACCTAAAGCAAAAAACTGACCAAAAAATATTTGAAGCCTCGTGGGAACTTAAAAAACTTAGCACGCAACTGCGTCTACCTCAGTGTCAACAGCCGTTGTCACTTAAAGACAGAAACCCAAACACCTTTGCAGGACGCATGACATTGAGCGTCTCTTGCGCCCAACCTACATGGCGAGTATTTGTGCCTGTCGTTGTTACAGGAAAATTGCCCGTTATTATAAGCATTAAAGGAATACCCAAACAGGCCGTTATAAAAGAAGAGCAGATAAAGAAGGTGCTCCTCCCTTATAAACAAGTTCCTAAAGGGCATTTAATTAATCTCAATACAGTGATTGGCATGAGGGCAACCAGAGCCATTCCACCCAATAAGGTATTAAGAATAAAAGATTTACAGCCTGCTTATTGGGTAATTAAAAAACAACAGGTTAATATTATTACCCGTATCGGCGGCATTGAAGTCAAAGCGTTGGGAGTCGCACTTAAAAGTGGGGTGGAACAAGAACATGTTCCTGTTAAAAATTTATCTTCTCAAAAAATAATAAAAGGCATAGTTATTGCTCCCAATACCGTTCTAATTCCGTAAA
>JAMOLY010000304.1 GCA_027068835.1 Thiomicrorhabdus sp.
TCTTCCAAGGGTATCGTCCGCAGTTCTACTTCCGTACAACGGATGTGACTGGCGCATGTACCTTACCAGAAGGTACAGAGATGGTTATGCCAGGTGATAACGTTCAAATGAAGGTTGAGTTAATCAATCCAATCGCGATGAACGAAGGATTGCGTTTTGCGATTCGTGAAGGTGGTCGTACGGTTGGAGCGGGTGTTGTTGCTAAGATTTTAGATTAATCCGTGTAACGCTTGCAACATAAAAGAATGGGATGTATAATCCCATTTTTTTTGTGACATACTATAGGGGTATAGCTCCAATTGGTAGAGCACTGGATTCCAAATCCAGGTGTTGGGAGTTCGAATCTCTCTACCCCTGCCAATATTTAGCGGCCTGTATCTCATTAGAGGTACGGGTCGTTTTTAATTTAGCTGATGGCTTATTTATGAGTAAAGAAAATGGATAAAGATAGCACTACTGGCCCTTTGGATACTGTTAAGTTGTTGTTGTCGATCGCAATACTAATCGGTTCCCTTGTTGGGTATTATACGTTTCAAGACGTGCATGGCGTTGTTCGTGTTCTTGGGGTGGTTGCAGGGATTGGTTTGGCCTTGTTTACCCTGTATCAAACAACAATGGGTCGAGGTTGGTATCTTTATGTGATGCACGCTAAGCGTGAGGTTAAGCAAGTGGTTTGGCCTACGCGTCCCGAAACTGTTCAAATGACGTTGATTGTCTTTGTTGTGGTTATTTTGATGGGGATATTTCTTTGGTTGATTGATATGTTCTTTCTTTGGGCTGTGAAGCTGTTAACGGGTCAAGGTGGTTGATATGGCGAAGAAATGGTATGTCGTTCATGCATATTCAGGGTATGAAAAAAAAGTTCAAAAAAACTTACAAGAGTACATAGAGCGAGAATCTCTTCAGGATAGTTTTGGTGAGATGCTGGTTCCTTGTGAAGAGGTGGTGGAAATTCGTGATGGAAAGAAGCGAACCAGTGAGCGCAAGTTTTTTCCTGGTTATGTTTTAGTGCAGATGGAGATGAATGAAGATTCGTGGCATTTGGTGAAGAGCGTGCCACAGGTGATGGGATTTATCGGTGGAACCAGCGATCGTCCCGCACCCATATCACAAAAAGAAGTTGATCGTATATTAGAGCGCATCGAGAGCAGTGTTGATAAGCCTAGGCCTAAAGTCATGTACGAGCCTGGCGAAATGGTTCGGGTCGTTGATGGGCCGTTTAAAGACTTCGAAGCCGTTCTTGAAGGCGTGGACTATGATAAGAATAAAATAGAAGTAACGGTTTTGATTTTTGGGCGTTCAACGCCTGTTGAGCTTGAGTTCACTCAGGTTGAAAAAATTTAAATTGTTTTAAAAGTACGGGAAGCTGAAAGGCGCTTGACCCAAAATAGGAGAAAGTCATGGCTAAGAAGATAGAAGCCTATATTAAGTTGCAGGTGCCTGCGGGTGCTGCAAATCCAAGTCCACCAGTAGGGCCAGCTTTGGGTCAGCATGGTGTGAATATCATGGAGTTTTGTAAGGCGTTTAACGCTCAAACTCAGAGTTTAGAAAAAAACATGCCGATTCCGGTGGTGATCTCTGTTTACAGTGATCGCAGTTTTACATTTGTTACTAAAACGCCTCCCGCGTCTATTTTGTTAAAAAAGGCCGCAGGAATTAAGAGTGGCAGTGCGATTCCAAACGTAAATAAGGTTGGAACGGTAACGCGTACGCAGTTAGAAGAAATTGCTAACACAAAAATGGCTGATTTGAATGCAAATGATTTAGATGCCGCAGTTAAAATTATTGCGGGCTCTGCTCGTAGTATGGGTCTAGTGGTCGAGGGTTAATGAAATGGCAAAGCTAACTAAAAAACAAAAAATAAGTGCAGAGCGTGTTAATCGTGAAGTTGCATACAGCGCAGTCGAAGGATTTGATCTGGTTAAAGAATTGGCAACGGCTAAGTTTAACGAGTCGGTTGATGTTGCAATTTCTTTGGGTATCGATCCTAAGAAGTCTGATCAAGTTGTTCGTGGGGCTGTGGTGCTTCCGAATGGAACAGGTAAAGATGTTCGTGTTGCGGTTTTTACCAGTGAAGCAAATCAAGCAGCGGCAAAAGAAGCGGGCGCTGAGTTTGTCGGAATGGAAGAGCTTGCGGCTGAAATCAAGAAAGGGATGATGGATTTTGATGTTGTGATTGCCTCTCCTGATGCGATGCGCGTTGTTGGTATGCTGGGTCAGGTTTTAGGGCCAAGAGGTTTAATGCCTAACCCTAAGACAGGTACTGTAACGCCTGATGTGGTTGGAGCGATTAATAATGCAAAAGCGGGTCAAGCACGCTTTAGAGCTGATAAAGCTGGAATTGTTCATGCAGCGATTGGAACGGCTGAGTTTGATTCGGTTAAGTTGAAAGAAAATTTAAATGTTCTTTTAGAGGAACTTGTGAAAGCCAAGCCTGCTTCTGCTAAGGGTGTTTATCTTAAAAAAGTGTCTGTTTCTTCTACAATGGGTCCAGGCCTATTGATTGATCAGTCAACGTTATAATGGTGGTTGCATACGTTTTGTATGCAGGCACTATTTGCGAAGAGGGTCTCCTTAAATTGAATTATTTGATTTTGAGTGAGTGCCCATCGCAGACCGTAGGCGAGTATAGGAATTATACTCTTAATAGTTATTAAGCCTACGTAGATGGAAGGACTTAGTCAATTAATTGACTAAGTTGTTTGGAGGTTGTATGGCGCTCAATATCGAAGGTAAAAAGCTTGTCGTTGAAGAGGTTTCTGCGGTTGTTGCAGAGGCTGGTTCAATGGTAGTGGCTGAATATCGTGGGTTGACTGTAGAGCAAATGACTCAGTTGCGTGCAAATGCTCGTGCGGCAAATGTTCAGGTTCGTGTTGTTAAAAACACACTTGCACGCCGTGCGGTTGCAGGCACTAAGTTTGAGGACATGGCGGGGACTTTTTCAGGTCCGTTAGTATTTGCTTTTTCTGGTGAAGAGCTAGGAAATGCGGCGCGCGTGTTCAAAGACTTTGCTAAGGGTAATGATGCACTGGTTGTGAAATCATTATCGATTGGTGACGGAGTTATGGATGCGAGTCATTTAGCGACGATTGCTGCTCTACCGACTTACGATGAAGCTGTTAGTAAGCTTCTGTATGTCATGAAAGAACCTGTTGCAAAGCTTGCACGTGGTTTGGTTGCTGTTAAAGAGCAAAAAGAAGCAGAAGCTGCTTAAGTATCACGTTGTTACTTAAGTAAAAAATAAATTAAATTAAATTTTTGGAGATTTCAAATGTCTGTATCAAAGGATGATATTTTAGAAGCAGTTGCCAGCATGTCTGTTATGGAAGTTGTTGAGCTTGTTGAAGCAATGGAAGAGAAGTTTGGTGTATCTGCCGCTGCGGTTGCCGTTGCTGGTCCAGCGGGTGGCGATGTAGGTGGCGCAGCTGAGCAAACTGAGTTTGACGTTGTGTTGACGGGTGCAGGCCCTAACAAAGTTGCGGCAATCAAAGCGGTTCGTGCAGCCACAGGCCTAGGCTTAAAAGAAGCTAAATCAGCTGTAGAAAGTGCGCCTTTCACATTGAAAGAAGCGGTTTCTAAAGAAGAAGCTGATGCACTAGCAAATGATCTTAAAGAAGCTGGTGTTGAAGTAGAAGTTAAGTAATTAACCTCTATTTGCTGTTTATTCAGCATGAGAATGGCTGGCGCTTTGCGTCGGCCTTTTCTCGTTTTTAACAGTGTGTAAAAGTGTGTTAGTAACGTGTGGATAATGACATGGCTACTACAGTTTTATGCATTAAATTGGTAACATTTTTTGTTACTTGCAGTCCTGACCATTAACGTCGAGGTAAAAAATGACCTACTCTTTAGTCGAGAAAAAACGCGTTCGTAAAGATTTTGCGAAACTCCCTTCCGTATTGGATGTACCCTATTTACTTTCCCTTCAGAAAGGCTCTTTTCATGAGTTTTTGCAAAAAGATAAGAAGCCTTCAGAGCGAGTTAAAGTCGGGCTTCATTCGGCTTTTCAATCGGTTTTTCCGATTCATGGTGTCGCGGGAACGGCAAATTTAGAATATGTTAGTTATTACATGGGAGAGCCAGAGTTTGATGTTAAGGAGTGTAAGCAGCGTGGTGTGACGTATGCGTCACCTTTGCGCGTTAAAATGCGTTTAGTGTTGTTTGATAAGAATGCACCTGCAGGCAAACGTCCCGTTAAGGATGTAAAGGAGCAGGAGGTTTATTTAGGTGATATCCCTTTGATGACTGACAATGGGACGTTTGTTATTAACGGAACTGAGCGTGTTATCGTGACGCAACTTCACCGATCTCCTGGTGTGATTTTTGATCACGATAAAGGAAAATCACACTCTTCTGGTAAGTTATTGTTTAATGCGCGAATTATTCCTTATCGTGGTTCTTGGTTGGATTTTGAATTCGATCATAATGATTGTGTGTTTGCTCGAATTGATCGTCGTCGTAAATTGCCTGTCTCTATTTTGTTGCGTGCAATGGGCTATTCAAATGAAGATATTTTGACGGAATTTTTTGACTCCAATTCGGTTAAATTGATTAAAAAAGGCTTTAAGTTAAAGCTAAATTTAAGTCAGTTAAAAGGGAATCTTGCTGCGTTTGATATTGAAAAAAATGGTGAGAAAATTGTTGAAGAAGGTAAGCGTATTACTGCGCGTACCATTAAGGCATTAAAGGAAGCGGGCATTGATTCTGCGATCGTTCCTCTTGAGTATTTGATTGGTAAGGTGTTGGCCTCAGGAATTACCGATAAAGATACGGGTGAATTGGTTTGTCGTACAAATGAAGTGTTAACATCTGAAAATTTAGAAAAAATCTCTCAGATTACAGGTTGTGAATTTAAAATAATTTTCATTGATGAGCTAGAGAATGGCCCTTATATTTCAGATACCTTAAGCTTAGACTCAACAACGTCACAACTGGAAGCACAGGTCGAAATTTATCGAATGATGCGCCCAGGTGAGCCGCCGACAAAAGATTCTTCTGAAGCGTTGTTTAAAAGCTTGTTTTTTGATGAGGCGCGTTATGACCTATCTTCTGTCGGGCGAATGAAGTTAAATCGTCGTTTAGGGCGAAAAAATAATGATGGTGCGACGATCTTAGAAAAAGAGGATATTGTTGCGGTATTAAGAGAGTTGATTGATATTCGTAATGGTCACAGCTCTGTTGATGATATTGATG
>JAMOLY010000305.1 GCA_027068835.1 Thiomicrorhabdus sp.
GAAGAAGAAGCCAATACAACGGCCATTAAAGTTTTATTCAATTGAAACGTTTTTTTCATTGATCTATCCCCTAAGGTTCTTTTAAAAGTTCTTTAAAAATCGGTTTAAAAAAATCAAAACCATTCATGCATCAATAAAAGAAAGAACGTATTAAGCCAATAGACTGATTTTTATTACATTTCAACGGCTTATTAAAAACCACGGTCGTTTTAATTATAAATTAAAGAGAAAACAAAAGGCACTAAGCTCTATTAAAGCCCTTTAACGCACCAACTTAATACACGCCTTACCGTCCTTAACATTAAAGAAAGCGCTTAACAATTTTTACAAAATAACATTTGACAGCCTTCCCCCCCCTCCCTATAATACGCCCATTCTATTTTGGCCTGATAGCTCAGTCGGTAGAGCAAGGGATTGAAAATCCCTGTGTCCCTGGTTCGATTCCAGGTCAGGCCACCATATTTTAGTAAGTTGCTTAATAATATTAAATATCTAAACAGCTTATTCGCGGGAGTGGTGGAATTGGTAGACACGCCAGATTTAGGTTCTGGTGCCTTTGGTGTGAGAGTTCGAGTCTCTCCTTCCGCACCAATTCGCTAAAAAGACAATTTCTGCTTAGCATAAAAAAACCAGCTTAATTGCTGGTTTTTTTATGCCTGACATTCAGAAACTCAACCGCTTTTAAAATTTATTCCCCCCCCCCCCTCCTAATATTTAGAAAAAACTTTCAGCACACTCTATTACCGATTAAAATGATTGCACGCACTTATTTTATTAAATCAAAACAGGATACTTATGCCCTTACTTGACAGCTTTACCGTTGACCACACCATTATGAATGCCCCCGCTGTGCGTGTGGCGAAAACCATGACCTCGCCTTCTGGTGATACCATCACGGTGTTTGATTTGCGTTTTAACAAACCCAATGAGGCGATGATGAGTGAAAAAGGCATTCATACCTTAGAGCATTTATTTGCGGGGTTTATGCGTAATCACCTCAATAGTGATTCGGTTGAAATTATTGATCTCTCACCTATGGGCTGTCGTACTGGGTTTTACATGAGCTTGCTGGGCGCACCCTCTGAAAAGACAGTTGCCAATGCTTGGTTAGCGGCGATGAAAGATGTATTAAACGTTAAACGCATGGAAGACATTCCCGAACTGAACGAGTACCAATGCGGTACTTACAATATGCATTCGCTGGATGAAGCCAAAGCAATTGCCAAAGAGATCATTGAGTCAGGCATTGGCATCAATAAAAACAGCGACATCGCATTAAGCTCCGACACGCTCACATCCCTTGGAAACACGTTATGAAAATTGCCATTATTGGTGCGATGGAAGAAGAAGTCACCCTTCTAAGAAGCCAACTTTCCAACCTTAGCACTGAAGTACATGCAGGGTTTGAATATTACTTGGGTCAAATTGGTCAAATTGATGTTGCGTTATTGCGCTCAGGCATCGGCAAGGTGAATGCCGCGATTAGCACCACGCTTTTATTGGAGCTTTACCAACCCGACTACGTTATTAATACGGGAACGGCAGGCGGCTTTCATACGGATTTAAATGTGGGCGATATTGTCATCAGTAGCTCTGTTTGCCATCACGATGTGGATGTCACACCTTTTGGCTATGAGCTAGGGCAAGTGCCAGGCTCTCCTGCTTGTTTTATGCCTGATACGCATTTAATTAATGCGGCACAAAAAGCCATTGAATCACTGCAAGAGGTGGTTCACATGCATGGATTAATCGCAACGGGCGATCGTTTTATGCACCACGAAGACGATGTGAACACCACCCGAAACAATTTTCCTGATATGATTGCTTGCGAAATGGAGGCCGCCGCGGTGGCGCAAGTATGTCACAGCTTTAGCAAACCGTTTGTGATTATTCGCTCACTCTCCGACATTGCGGGCAAGGAGAATGCGGTTACGTTTGAGCAGTATTTGGAACAAGCCGCAACCCACTCTGCCAAGGTTATTTTGGCAATGCTGATTGAGCTTGAACATAAAGAATAAAAAATTTACCCCCCCCTATCCTCAAATAACTCGAAAAGGAAGGCATGAATATATTAAAGCTAGCTCTGATCATCGTCTTGATATACGCCAGCGTTAGCGCCTACCTTTTTATAACACAACGAAGCCTAATTTATTTTCCTCCCCCCCCTAACAACCACGGTTATCCAGAGGAAGTTTTTCAATTTGAAAACGCTCAAGTAAACGTCATTACATTAAACCAAGACAAAACACACGCACTGCTCTATTTTGGAGGCAATGCCGAAGCGGTTGAGTACAATGCGTCGGTATTTTCCAAACAGTTTCCACATCACAGCATTTATCTTGTGCAATACCGAGGTTATGGAAGCAGCACAGGAACGCCGACCGAAGCGAACAATTATTCGGATGCCTTGGCCGTTTTTGATCGCCTAAACACTCGACATACTCACATTTCTGCAATGGGAAGAAGCTTAGGGAGCGGCGTTGCAACATTTGTTGCATCCAAACGAAACGTCGACAAGCTGATTCTCATTACCCCTTATGACAGTTTAGAGGCCATTGCGCAATCCACTTTTTCTTTTTTTCCTATGTCGATATTATTACTCGACAAATACAACTCACTTAAGCACGCAAAAAACATACAGAACCACAGCCTCTTGCTACTGGCTGAACACGACAAAATCATTCCAACCGCTCACAGCACACGTTTAGCCGGCGCCCTACCCGCGTCTCTTACAAAAACCGTGTTGATTCGAAACACAGAACACAATACGATCTCCAGTGGAGAGTTATATTTCAAATCCATTCGCCAGTTTTTGAACATCCACCCTCAATAGTTGTTTACTATTAACTTAATAAATTTTATTCATTTCCCTAACAACACTAATCGCTGTACACTGTCTTTAAAAATCAAACACCCTTGTTATAAATACTTACCTAACCAAAAAAAGGAAAACATATGAAACTTAATACATTGGTTTCTGCCACACTCTTGGCAACCACATTTGCTGCAACAGCAGTACACGCAGATGACCTGCTTAGCAAAGCACAAAAAGCAGGATTAACACCCATTCCAGAAAGCACCACGGAATTAATGAAGCTGATTGATGACCCAAAAGACCCGATTACAGATGCCAAAGTTGAACTAGGTAAAAAATTGTTTTTTGATCCAAGACTATCAAGAAGTGGCTTGATCAGCTGTAACACCTGTCACAACTTAGCGATGGGTGGAGACGATGGAGTGCCGGCGGCTATTGGTCACGGCTGGGTGGCTAACCCACATCACCTAAACTCTCCAACGGTCTATAACTCTGTATTTTATACGGCACAGTTTTGGGACGGCAGAAGCCCACACCTTTCCGATCAAGCACAAGGCCCTATTCAAGCCGTGCCTGAAATGGCTGCACCTGCAAACCTAGTGAAAGAGCGTATTTTGTCTATTCCTGCGTACATCGCAGAGTTCAAAACGGCTTATGGCAATGACGTTGAAATTACCTTTCCAAAAATTGCAGACACCATTGCAACGTTTGAAAAAATATTGGTAACGCCATCACCTTTTGATGACTACCTAAATGGCAATGAAAATGCATTAACCGATGCTGAGAAAAAAGGCTTAAATACCTTTATTGATAAAGGCTGCTCAAGCTGTCATACAGGCATTGCTATTGGTGGCACCATGCAACCCTTTGCGCAAGCCGCTAAATATAAATTTGCCAATATTGGTGACTTTAAAGGAGATGAAAGAGGGTTTGTAAAAACACCCACACTTCGTAACATCACCGAAACGGCTCCTTATTTTCACAATGGCGCAATCTGGACACTGGAAGAAGCGATTAAGGAAATGGGAAGCACGCAATTAGGCATTAAAATCAGCGATCAAGATGCCGCTGACATTAAGGTGTTTTTAGGGGCACTAAAAGGGGTAAAACCAACCATTACTTACCCTCAATTACCTGAAGAATCAGACAACACACCAAGACCTACATTTGATTAATCACTTCTAATTAAGAAACACTGTAAATCAAAAAAGCCCTTAAGAATTTCTTAAGGGCTTTTTTTATGGCTGATTGATAATCCCCCCCCCTTTACATACACAGGAAAGCCCCTATTTCAATTAATGCACCGCAGGCAGTTGCCTGCTAATGGCTTGATAAAACCCTTCCGCTTCCAGTGGTAACGCCCAAAATACACCTTGCCCTATCGAGCAACCCATCGACAATAATTGATCAATCTCCGCTTGCGAATCAATGCCCGTTGCAATCACGTCTGCATCCAAAATATTCACCATCTGCACCACCGCTTTGACCCACTTTTGACCCGTTGAGTGCGACAATGACTGCTTTAACCATTTGGCATCCAGCTTAATTTCTTGAAGATTTAACTCACTCAACAACGCAATATCCAGTGCCGTCTTGCCAATGCCGGTTAACGTAATTTGATAACCCGCATCGCTTAATGCTTTAACTTGCTGGCGTATCGAATCGTCCTCCAGCATTTGCAGTGAAAACTCCAACTGAACTTGAGAAGTATTCACTTGATACGCCTCAAAACGATTATGCATAAAATCAACTAACTTCTCTGACTGACAAAGTGCTGAAACCACGGGGATCGAAACCACAAGCTCATCATTTACAGCCTGCCATTGTTGCAAATAATGCAATCCAGAATCCACTAACCAAGCTCCTGTAGAAGCCGCCAATCGGCTCTGACTTAGAACATCCATCCAGCCGTTTAAATACGGACTTTCGGTTTCCCCTTTCATCCAAAGCGCGGTCACACTTGAACCAATCACCTTTTGGCTAACTAAATCGACTTGAGGTTCAAAACAAATTTTAACCTTCCCCTCTTGCAATGCCTTTTCCAAATGATTTACGGGTAAACAATCCGATTGCATTTCACAGGCCACTAAATCACTGTAAAAGCGAAAGGTATTACGCCCACTGTCTTTAGAGGCGTACAACGCTTTATCCGATTTTTCGACCAATTCTGTAGAACTGCTTGCATCTACAGGGTAACGCGCCACCCCAATACTGGTTGAAATTTGAATGTCATTTTTATCAATCCAATAAGGGCGTCTTACTTCACTGATAATACGTGTGCAAATGCTCTCGATATCATTGCGTTCTTGCTTACCTGCCAACAACACAACAAATTCATCCCCCCCTAAGCGGCTC
>JAMOLY010000306.1 GCA_027068835.1 Thiomicrorhabdus sp.
GGCGGTTTTTGTGCAGGCTCATCCCTACCGAGCAGTAGGGGCACTCGTAGGTAAAGCCGCACGCTTCACAGATAAGATACTTAAAATTAGCCCGTGTAGGAAGAAACATAATGGCCTGCTGCGCAGCGTTACAGTTCTCTTGCAAGGCAGCGAGAATGTAGGGCGTAATCGCATCACGATGTGCCTCAAAAACATAGCGCTTAGAGCTGCTAAAGTGGCTCCCTTTCAACCGAAACACGGGGAATTTGACATAAGAATTCAGCGTAGGTGTAGCACTGCCAAGCACCACTTTTACATGTAATTTTTTGCCTATGTAGACCGCTAGATCACGGGCATGGTAGCGGGGACGAGACGAGGATTTGTAGCTGTCGTCATGCTCTTCGTCTACGACAATGACTCCCAGGTTTTCAATGCTTAAAAAAAGTGCCGAACGTGCCCCGGCAATAATGTCGTAGTCGCCGCTGTGAAGACGTTGCAGGTTGCGCTCTTTCTGTTTTTTAGTGAGTTTGGAGTGCCAGTGAATGACCCGTGTGGGAAAATGTGCTTCTAAACGGTGGTACATCTGCGGTGTTAGAGCAATTTCGGGCATTAAAAAGAGCGCTTTTTTCCCCTCTTGAATGAGCTGGGCAAACAGATACATGTAAATTTCGGTTTTCCCCGAACCGGTATCGCCAAAGAGCAGGGTGATAGGGTGCTGTTGTATAAACTGTAGCGCATCGTGTTGCGCACTGCTTAGTGTGATAGTGCAGGGTTTGTGAGGCTGTTTGATAGGGGCAGTGTCGCTAGGTTGTAACGGGGTAAAGAGGGCAAGTGCCTCGGCGAGTGAGCAGAAGTAATAGGTAGCAATAAAACGGGCAATCTCAAGTTGTTGAGACGTAAAATAGCGTGAACTCACCTCACCGATGCTCAGCGTTTCAAACGCCGGTGCATCGACCGCTTCTACCACCACCCCCTCAATAGTGCGTGACGCTAATGTCAGAGTGACGACACTCCCTACGGCAAGCGGCTTAGTGGCGTGGTAGGTTAAAGGCTCTAAGGGGAGTTTTAAAGGAGCCAGATGATAGTAATAGAGTTGCATAGCTATGGGTGCACCTTTGGTGTCTTGTAAACTTTAAGAGTTAAAATTGTGAATGTTGCCATAGCCATTTTATTGTCTCTATATCATGAGGCATGTTACCCTCGTTTGAGCCGAATTAGATAATGTAATAATATCATATTTTAAGTTGATAAAAGAGAAAAGCTCTACAAAATTACATGTAAATAAAGAGGCGAAGTAACGAGCAGTGAACTACTCGGTAATTGCCTTACAGTAGGTGCCTGCATCACCAGTAGCATTGCGGTTACAAGTAAAGGTGCCGTTATTTTGAAAGTAGGTAAAGACTACGGGGGTGGAATCTACGGTAAAGGTGTAGGCTTCGGTACCGCCTGTAGCCATGGTGCCTCCGCGTACCCATTTCCCTGAAGTATTTTTTGAAATTTTAGGATAAGCAAAGAGGGTGTTGGTGCCATCACCGTCAAACAGGGCTTGGCCATCACCCGTACTTCCTGTACTTAGTGTGGCAATAAAGTTATTTTGTCCGCGCATCAGCCGTTTCTGGCGTTCGTTTAAAATAGAAGAGCGTAGTGCCATTACATCGGCTTTGGCACTGGCAATTTGAGCTTGTACCACAGAGCCACCCACTTTGGGAATGGCAATAGCAGCTAAGATGCCGATGACGACAATCACAAAAATAAGTTCGGTCATGGTAAATGCGTTTCGGAGTTTCATATGTTGCCTTGAAGTAGCTATGGTCAAGCGCTCTTTTGGTAAGCGATTGAGCATAAATACGAAAGATTTAATTTCCCAAGCTTTCACTTAGGAAATTTTTTTAGTCTAATTAATTAACCAATTTGTATTTGTTGAATCCCAAACATTACATTCAGGTGCTTGTGTCATACTTCCTTGAGAACAAGCTAAAATATATGTATCTGCTGTACCAACTCTTAAAGTTGCTAAACCATTTGTAGGAGCTGCAGTAAAAGCAAATCCGGGAGCTTCAAGACTACCAGCAGTAAAACTTATATCTGCTACAGCAACTTCACCAATCATTGGTAAGTCAGCAAGTGCACCTGATAAGTCAGTATTTGTAAGAACTCCTGCTGTTCCATCAGTTAAATGTGCTCCCCAATATGGTGATAGTGTTGTTCTTCCCAACGTACCAGCATACGCCTTAAATTTACCAAGTTGTGCTTGCTCAGAAACCCCAATAAACTTAGGAAGCGCTACCGCTGCCAAAATACCTAAAATAACAATAACAAAGATCAATTCGATCATAGTAAAACCAGAACGTTTCATGGTTTATCCTTAATGTAAAAATTCAGTCGCACTAGCAACCTTAGAAAGCATTGTACGCCATCAAAGCTTTAATTTTAATTAACAAATAAAATTAATATTGTGATTTCCTGCATTTACAGCAGCAGCCCGTTTTGTTGAATCTCTTTACGAAGAAGGGCATCGGTACGGTGCGAGTACTGTACAATGTCTATTTTAAGGTCAAATCCTCGCCGTACAAGAGTGGTAATAAGGGCTATTTTTTTGTTTTGAAATTCATGTCGGGGCAGTTCAGTTGTAATGGCAATGTCAATATCGCCCCCTTTTTTAGTGGCATCGGTACGGCTACCAAAAAGGTATACATCCACGTCACCGAATGTTGCCGTAACAGCATTTTTAAAAAGTCTCTGTAGTCTGTTGGAGAGTCTCATAGGTACCTCTTTGCAAAAGCAAGAGCGTTATGGTAGTAGGTCTGTAGTGTTGAGCCGTTGTCAATGCAGAACTTCAGATCTTTAAGTGCATCGTTCAGTTCATCGGGGTAGTCATGTTCGAGTTCGTTACGAATCTCTCTAATTTCAATCCACTGTTCAAGAGAGTCAATAATCTCCTCTTTTTCAATGTAGTAAAGCACTTCGCTCATTTTAGACGTGCCGATACCACTAATTTCAAGGAGTAAAGGAAAAATCTTAGCACCCAAAAAATCTTGAATAGAGGTAAAACGCTTTAAGTAAGCATCTAAAACGGCACGCTCTTGAGGCAGTAAGGTATTGAAGACGAAAGGGTCAAAAATATTTTTCTCTTTTTGTAATGCTTCTATGAGTTGTGTGTACTCCTGCAGGGCAATACAGTGCTTGTCAAGCTTATGAAGTCGTTGCTCTAGTATAGTGTGTAGGGTACTCATGTTACAAGGGAACCTTCTGTTTAAATGGTAAGTGTATTATACACTAAATTACCCATTAGCCCGATTTACATGTAAATGAGCGCCACCACCCTTTGATGCGCTCTAGGCAGGGAAAGTAGTGCAGTCGTTTACGAATGGCGTATTTACGTAGCAGGTTTAAGGGTTTGCGTTTGAGGTGTCGGGTTTTAAGAATATGTAGCGACGCCTCAACAATGCGACGACTTGACTGACCGTCACGGTAGGGGTGGGTCTGTGCAATAAACTGCTCTATGGCATCTGTTAGTTCTGGGCTGGGATGTAGCGCGCTTTGTAGTGTGTTTTCAAGTTGTGTGGGTGTGGTAATATTGAGCAGGTAAGCATCGGGTCGGTTGTTGTTAAGCGTGACAACGGGTTTGCCTTGGAGCATAAACTCGACAATGGCAGAGGTGGTGTCGGCAAGCATGATGTCGGCACGGCGGTAGAGGGCAATCAGCTCGGTCGTATCGTAAAAGGTAAAGTGCTCGTTCTCTAGGGCTTTGACGCGCTCAACAACGGCAGGTTCCATCTTGGGGTGAAGCACGGCAATAAACTCCCATTTTCCCGTGCGTGAGAGACGTGCAATCTCATGAAGTGCGGCTTCGTTGTGTGCAAGGCTTAGCCGCGGCGTAAAGGTTGAGCTAATCATCACCACGGGAGTGGTACGGCGGTGCGGCGTCTGCGGCTCAAAGAGCGGGTCTACTTTGGACCAGCCTGTCTCAATGACCTCAAAATGGCGGTGAGTGCGCTGGAGCTCTTGAAAGGGTTGCGTGGTGCTGGGTCCTTGCGTGCAGTAGAGGTCGAAAAAACCGCGGATGTTAAAGTGCCCTTTAGCGCTGCTGCGCTTGCCTACGCTAAAGCCGTGAAATATCTGTACTTTAATGCCGGGAAAAAAGTCGGGCACAATGTTGGTGGAGCACAACACCACCTGCGGGTTAAACGCCAGCACCTCTTCGACATGCTCTAAGAGCAACTCATCATCGCTAAGAAAGGCTTTGCTCTCCTCCTCATCACAAAACCACGCCACTTCAAAACCCCTGCGGCGCAGCTCTGTTTGCAACGGTCTGCCGATGGGGATGCTGTAGCGTTGCGAGAAGTAGAGTAGAAATCGTGGTGTCAGCGGTTTCACGGTGTGGTAGAGTCCTTTTGACAGAAAATCGACAAGGTTTGTTTTGTTTTTTTTCTTGTAATATAGTCACTAATATTTTGAAGATCTTTAAGGGCTTCGGATTCAACAATGATGGTATAGGTCATAGAATTATTTCAATAAACCTTCAAGCGCTTCATCAAGTGAGATGGTAGGGTAGTTGGTATCTTCAAAAATTCCTACTTTATTTTTTGGTAATATATTGAGTAGTCCCATAAGTTTATCATAGATACTATCGTGAATGTTAAGTCGAATAGTATGCATATAAACTCCTTTAAGTAATGTATTGTAACAAAATCCCTGCTTCAATCCCAAACCTTATATCGCCCATTCACGTTTACAGTGCAATAGATTAGAGATAATGTCTTGGAAAGTCTTTAGTTTAGGGATGGTCTGAGATTTAAATAGCTCCAGATACAATCTGAAGGCTCTTTATTTGAATTTGTGTAGCAGTAAGATAGAATGTTTTTTTAAGCAGTTGCTTGGAGTTTAACACCTAAAGCGTTTAAAACCTTAGCAACAGTTTCAAATTTTGGATGGGCACCTGATCTAAATGATTTATAGAGACTCTCTCGACCAAGACCGGTCTCTTCTGCTATTTGACTCATGCCTTTTGCTTTTGCAATATTTCCAATAGCTTCATAAAACTCATCCATATCTCCATCTTGCATTACCTGTGTTATATACTCTGCAATAACCTCTTTATTATTGAGATATTCTGCTATATCAAAAGTTTTAAGACTGTTCATGATCTAACTCCTCTTTTATCTGTTTTGCTTTTTTTATATCACT
>JAMOLY010000307.1 GCA_027068835.1 Thiomicrorhabdus sp.
CGAAAAAGATAACAAAAGTGTTTAACACGCCTTGCAATAACGCCATGGTCACCATGTCACCATTGGCAACATGCGCGACTTCATGACCCAGTACCGCTTCCACTTCATTTTGACGCATGTTACGCATTAACCCTGTAGAGACGGCAACCAATGAGTTATTTTTAGTCATTCCTGTGGCAAACGCATTCGGCTCTGGTGAGTCATAAATAGCCACTTCAGGTGTTTTAATGCCCGCTTTTTCAGCTTGACGCGTAACCGTATCCACTAACCACTGTTCATCTGCGTTTTTAGGCTCCTTAATCACTTTCGCACCCGTAGACATTTTTGCCATCCACTTTGACATTGCCAACGAAATGAACGACCCTGCAAAACCAAAAATCAGTGCAAACATAAATAGATTATTTAGGTTAAGGCTGGTGCCTTCCATGTAGCTGCCGACACCTAAAATATTCATCGCCAACATGGCAACAGCAATCACCGCGATGTTTGTTAATAAAAATAAACCAATACGTTTCATTTAGAACGCTCCTTAAAATAATGGGTTTAGAGTTTTAATGCTCTCCAAAAAAAGAAGAACAAGTAATTTATATGATCAATATAAGGTTTTTTTATAACCTTTCAAGTTTTTTCAAACATTTTTTTGTTATTTTAACTTGGCTACAAGCATTTGATTCACTTGCCCAGGGTTTGCTTGACCACCAGAAGCTTTCATAATTTGCCCAACAAAATAGCCCAACATTTTAGTTTGCCCCGCTTTATACGCCTCAATTTGAGACGGATTATTTGCCAACACTTCGTCCACTAAAGCTTCAATCGCACCCGTATCCGTAATTTGTTTAAGGCCTTTCGCTTCAATAATTTCGTCAGCCGTGCCCTCACCTTTCCACATGGCCTCAAATACCTGTTTGGCAATTTTACCCGAAATACTATTGTCCAAAATCCGAACGATCATGCCCGCCAACCCTTCGGCGCTTACAGGGGATTGCTCAACCGACAAACCTTCTCGATTTAGAGCGGCCGAAAACCCTGATGTCATCCAGTTTGCGCACAACTTAATGTCTTTCGCATCGGTCAGTGCCACCAACCGTTCAAAAAACTCCGCCATGGCTCTCGAACTGGTCAACACTGTTGCGTCATAGTCACTCAAACCAAGTTCCGAGACAAAACGAGTACGCTTTGCATCGGGTAACTCTGGCATGGTCGCTCTAATGGCTTCAATGTCTTCATCGGCAATAATCACAGGCAACAAGTCTGGGCAAGGAAAATAGCGATAGTCATTTGCGTCTTCTTTGGTTCTCATCGACCGCGTGGTATCGTTATCCGCATCGTACAAACGCGTTTCTTGCACCACGGTTCCACCACTTTCAATCAACTCTATTTGACGCTCTATTTCAATTTCAATCGCTTTTTCAATAAAACGAAAGGAGTTTATATTTTTAAGTTCCGCACGCGTACCCAAAGGCTCACCTGGGCGACGTACCGACACATTGGAATCGACTCTAAAAGAGCCTTCTTGCATATTCCCGTCGCAAATACCAAGGTACTGAACCAGTTCATGCATCTTCTTAGCATAGGCTACCGCCTCTTTGGCCGAAGACATGTCGGGATCCGATACAATTTCTAATAAGGGCGTGCCCGCACGATTTAAATCAACCCCTGTCTGCCCTGGCACCAAACCATGTACCGATTTACCCGCATCTTCTTCTAAATGCGCGCGCGTTACACCAATGATTTTTTTAGTACCATCTTCCAACTCAATTTCCATTTTTCCTTGACCCACTATCGGAAATTCAAACTGTGTCGTTTGATAGCCTTTTGGTAAATCAGGGTAAAAATAATTTTTACGATCAAAGACCGAACGCTTACCAATCTCAGCATCCAGCGCCAAACCCAGCATAATGGACTTTCCTATCACGGCTTGGTTTAATACGGGTAACATACCTGGCATACCCACATCAATAGGGCAAGCTTGACTGTTTGGCGCAGCGCCATAGGCGGTAGAAGCCCCTGAAAATATTTTTGATTTCGTGGTTAACTGAGCATGAATCTCTAACCCGATGACGACTTCCCAACTCATTTTATAAACTCCTACTTATTGGTACTGTGCTGGCATTTTAGTATGCCAATCGGTAACTTGCTGAAACTGATGCCCTATATTCAGTAATTTTGCTTCACTGAAATAAGGACCCACAATGTGCAGTCCAACGGGGCGATCTTGTGCAAATCCAGCAGGAACCGACAGAGCAGGTAATCCAGCTAAATTGACAGGAATCGTATACAAATCCGATAAATACATGCTCACTTGATCGTCCGATTTTTCACCAATATTAAAGGCAGGCGTTGGTGCAACAGGCCCCATAATGACATCACAATCGTTAAACGCTTTAATAAAGTCATCACGCACCATTCGGCGTAATTTTTGTGCCTTTAAATAATAGGCATCGTAATACCCCGCGGACAATGCATAAGCACCCACCATGATTCGACGCTTAACCTCTTCGCCAAACCCTTCGGAACGTGATCGTTTATACAGGTCTTCTAAGTCCGTAGGTTTTTCACAACGGTAGCCAAAACGTACCCCATCAAAACGAGATAAGTTCGAAGAAGCTTCCGCTGGCGCTAATACATAATAAGAAGGCACAGCCAAATCTTTATTGGGCAAATGCACTTCCACCACTTTTGCACCAAGCTTTTCCATTTCGGCAATCGCCGTTTTAACCACATCAGACACGTCTGAATCCAAGCCCACACCAAAATATTCCGCAGGGACGCCAATTTTAAGTCCTTTTAATGAACGCTCCAGTTCCGCCGTATAATCGGGTGTTTCTCGCTCCAAACTGGTGGAATCACGCGCATCAAACCCCGCCATGGCATTCAGCATCCAAGCAGAATCTTCGGCCGAACGTGTCATAGGGCCAGCTTGATCAAAACTGGAGGCGTAGGCGATAATGCCAAAACGAGAGACCGCACCGTAGGTTGGCTTAATGCCCGTAATGCCACAAAAAGAGGCGGGTTGACGAATAGATCCTCCCGTATCAGTACCCGTTGCCATCGGAGCCAATCCAGCCGCAATGACGGCCGCAGCGCCACCTGATGAACCGCCTGGAACCGCTTTATGATCCCAAGGGTTTTTGGTGGGCCCATAATAACTGCTTTCAGACGACGAGCCCATTGCAAACTCATCCATATTGGTTTTACCTAGAATAGGCATCCCTATTTTTTTAAGCAACGCAACAACGTTCGCATCGTAAGGCGCAATAAAGTTATCCAGCATTTTTGAAGCACAGCTGGTTTTAACGCCGTCGGTACAAAAAATATCTTTATGTGCAACGGGAATTCCCGTCAATAACTCGGCCTCGCCTGCCGCAATTTTTTTATCCGCTTCTTCGGCCATGCTTATCGCAAGCTCGGGTGTCACCGTTACGTAAGCATTTAATTCGGTATCGAACTCATCAATTCGATCAAGGTAATGTTGGGTCAACTGCACACTGGTAAATTCACCCGTGCGTAATTTTTCACTCATTTGTTTAATGGTTAGGTTATGCATCATCGGATATGGCTCACTCAATAACTTGGGGGACTAAATAATGGGCGTCTGCCGCGGCAGGGGCAATCGCCTGTAGTTTTTTATGCTGATCCACTTCGGTGACAACATCGGGTCTCAGCCGCTGAACAGCATCAAGAGGGTGCGCCATCGGTAACACATCTTTGGTATCTGCCGCTTCCATTTGCGCAAACAGCTCTAAAATATTAGACAACTTTTCTGCGACGCCTTCAACCGCCTCTTCCCGCACTTCAATTTGCGTTAATCGCGAAATGTATTCGACTTCCGTTTTCCCTAAAGACACGACTCTCTCCAAATGTAAAAATTTTAACCGCATAAAATAACATATTTAAAGCCTCTCTGCATAAGTCCTTAAGAAACCAAGCGCCTAACCCCCCAAGATAAAAAGAACATTTATAAAAATTAAATTACATTTTCACCCCTTACTTAAGAATATACCTTCTATGACCTCATGAATTAAGTTAAAATACGGCCTTTATTTTATCTGTAAATTTCAAGGATGCCGCTCGATGTTTCGTAAAATTATGGGACTCTTCTCAAATGACCTTTCAATTGATTTAGGCACCGCCAACACGCTCATTTATGTTCGTGGCAAAGGGATGGTCTTAAATGAGCCTTCTGTGGTCTCAATCCGAACCAGTAAACGTGGGGGTAATAGCCGCTCCATTGTTGCCGTTGGTGAAAACGCCAAACTAATGCTCGGAAAAGAGAATCAAGACATTCAAACCATTCGTCCCTTAAAAGATGGCGTCATTGCCGATTTTGAAGTGACGGAAAAAATGTTGCAATCATTCATTCGCAAAGTGCACGAAGCCAAATTTTTTCAACCCAGTCCGCGTGTACTGGTTTGTGTCCCTTGCGGTTCAACCCAAGTGGAACGACGTGCTATTCGAGAGTCGGCCGCAGGTGCAGGCGCACGTGAAGTCTTTTTGATTGAAGAGCCGATGGCCGCCGCCATTGGCGCAGGCATGCCTGTTAGCGAACCAACTGGCTCAATGGTCGTCGATATTGGTGGCGGAACAACGGAAGTCGCCACCCTGTCTCTTAACGGCATTGTTTGGGCCGATTCGGTTAAAGTTGGCGGAGACCGTTTTGACGATGCCATCATTAAATACGTTCGTCGCAATTACGGCATGATTATTGGTGAAACCACGGCTGAAAAAATTAAAAAAACTATTGGAACTGCTTACCACGAAGTGAATCCCGATACCATGGAGGTGCACGGCAGTAACATTGCCGAAGCAGTTCCACGTCGCTTTACGCTTAACAGTAACGAGGTATTGGAAGCCTTAAATGAGCCTCTCTCCTCCATTGTAAGCGCTGTTAGAACCGCATTAGAAAACACACCACCAGAGCTTGGCGCTGACATTGCTGAACATGGCATCGTACTTACGGGCGGTGGCGCGTTACTTCGTAACTTAAGCACGTTGCTTGCAGAAGAGACTGGAATTCCGGTAATAATTGCAGACGATCCATTAACCTGCGTGGCACGAGGCGGTGGGCGAGCGCTGGAGTTAATGGATGAAAAAGGCCTAGACGTTTTCTCCTTTGAATAATCATTTAACCTTAGGAATCGAACATCAGCCAGTTAACCACCCA
>JAMOLY010000308.1 GCA_027068835.1 Thiomicrorhabdus sp.
GCTTACGATGCCGATCGTGATGGCTTTGTCATTGCTGGCGGCGGCGGTATGGTTGTGGTGGAAGAGCTGGAACATGCTTTGGCTCGTGGTGCTAAAATTTATTGTGAAATCACGGGCTATGGTGCAAATTCCGATGGCTATGACATGGTTGCTCCTTCTGGGGAAGGTGCCGTTCGTTGTATGCAGATGGCATTATCAACCGTAGAGGGTGGGATTGATTACATCAATCCGCATGGTACTTCTACACCAGTAGGCGATACCAAAGAAGCAGCGGCAATCCGAGAAGTTTTTGGTGAGAACTTACCAAAAATAAGCTCAACTAAGTCCATGTCGGGTCACTCGTTAGGTGCCGCAGGGGTGCATGAATTTATTTATAGCTTAATGATGTTAGAGAACGACTTTATTGCGCCTTCCATTAATGTAGATACTTTAGACCCTGCTTGCGAAGGTATGCCGATTGTAACTGAGCGTATTGATAATGCTGGTCTTAATCGAATCATGAGCAATAGTTTTGGGTTCGGTGGAACGAATGCATCGGTTGTTTTTGAGCGTTATAAAGCTTAAGTAAAAACTTAAAATATTTCATTATGGCCATGAAAGCCGAGTAGACCTATTGTCTGCTCGGCTTTTTTTATGCGCATCTTCTATATTGTTTTTGATACATTCGGCTACGATTAGCCACTTTTTTAGCGACTTTTAATAACCAAGGTTTTTTAAGGTAGGCACGGCGAGAGTAACCCCCTTGACCTTCGTGGTAAGCGAGGTAAAGCTTGTAAGTGTCTTTACGAGATATTTTAAGACGAGTATGGGATTTATGGTTATACCAGCCGATAAAATCCAAGGAATCGTAAATATTGGAACGACTCGCAGACCAACGTTTTACGGATTTTTTATATTCATTCCACGTACCATCCAGTGCTTGAGAATATCCGTAAGCACTCGATGGCCTTGAGAGAGGGAGTACTCCTAAAAAATAAGACCTTTTAGGTTGTGCGTGAGGCTTAAATCGTGACTCTTGGTGTACCATGGCTAATAAAACATGTGGTGGCGTTCCCCAGCGTTTATAAGCGCGTTGTGCGGCATGTTTCCAATCTTTATCATGGTTAAAAATATAACAAATATTATCATAGGTTTTTTTAGGCGGTGGTGTTGTACTACAGCCTGCGACAAATAGGAGAAGAGCCACCAGAGTTAAGGCAAATAGCTTACGTATCCATAAAATCGAATGTGTCATTGTTGTCTTCCATAAATAAAAGTTTTTCGGTAAATAATGTCGTGTTTGGCATTTAAAATTTCAATATCCCAGCGCCCCTGCCAAGCACTGCTCATTTTTTGGCTGGAAATTTGTATGCTTTGGGAGGATTCTACCGTAAATGGAACGGTAGATAGGTACTGGTTATTAACACGCCAACGGTGATAAAATATTTGAGATTTTGTGGACTCAATTTGAGTAAAAAAGTTCAGTATTCGAATGTATTTAGGCACAACCGAAGAGAGTTCATCAATAGGTTTGTCATCTTTAATTTGAGTGGTCAGTTGAGCCGTTATGATATTAATGGGACTATCCACCACAGGCGTTAAAGCGGGGAGAGGTTTAGGGCGATTGGCTTGCTCAATCAAGTTCGCTTGTAAATCTTCACGCTGTTGTGGAGACAGCACACTTAACTTAATCTCTTCGGTAGGGGGTTGTTTGAGAGTGGTTTGGTCTCTTTCGCTTTGATGTTGTTGCGCCAGTTGAGCTTGCTCTTTTTCGTAGCTGTAAATAATCGAGTATGCTGTTGCTACACCGCCTAATACCATGACCGCACCCCACAAAAATCGACATTTCCAACAGGTTTTCGCATTGTTTAACAGGCCTTCCGATACATCTTGGTGACCCTGTTCCCATCCTCGTTGAAAATACTCTCGCATGTCAAAATCACGACGAACCGCACTGGGCATATTCGCCATGGTTTTGCCTTCTAACGCTAAACGATAGCCTGTTTTGAAAGCATGTTGAAAATGGATGTTATCCGTTTCAGGTATTTGCATTGCGGGCTATTGTTCTATTTTATTCATTGAGCGATGATTGCTCAAACAACGCTTTGGTAAATGCCTTACTTTCAAACGGGCGTAAATCATCAATGGATTCACCCACCCCAATAAAACGAATGGGGATGTTACTTTGTTCCGCTAAAGCAAACACAATACCGCCTTTTGCCGTGCCGTCTAATTTGGTTAAAGTAATGCCCGATACACCAACCGCCTCTTTAAACTGTTGTGCTTGATTCAGCGCATTTTGTCCTGTACCTGCATCAATGACCAACATCACTTCGTGCGGTGCGGTTTCATCTACTTTGCCCATCACTCGGGTGACCTTTTTAAGCTCTTCCATTAAGTTGGATTGCGTGTGTAATCGTCCAGCGGTGTCAGCGATCAATACATCAATTTTTTTGGCTTTCGCCGATTGAATGGCATCAAATAAAACGGCGGCGGAGTCCGCTCCTGTTTTTTGAGCGATGACGGGTACATTATTGCGTTCACCCCATGTTTGTAACTGCTCCACAGCCGCCGCACGAAAGGTATCTCCTGCGGCTAACATAACGGATTTTCCTTCCAGCTGATATTTTTTGGCTAACTTACCAATGGTGGTGGTTTTTCCAACCCCATTAATGCCCACCATTAAAATAACAAAAGGCCCTGACGCTTTGGCTAAATGAGTGTCTATCTCTAATGGCTTTGCAACGGGGGTTAATATCGCTTCCAGCTGATCTTTTAATGCCGTAATGAGTGCGGCGGGGTCTTTTAATACTTTACGTGAAACCTGATCGGTTAAGTTTTTAATGATTTTATCCGTCGCATCAATGCCTACATCGGCGGTGAGTAAAATCATTTCCAGTTCATCAAGCAGGTCGTCATCAATCTCTTTTCGTCCTAAGACCAAGCTGGCCAAACTGTCGGTAAAGTTTTGACGTGTTTTGCTTAGCCCTTGTTTTAATCGGGTAAAAAAGCTGACTTTTTTGGTTGGCTTTTGGCTTGACTCTTTGCTGGGTTCTTCAGTTCTGTGTTCCGTTACTTTGGTCTCTACTGGTGTAGATTCCAGTATTTCCTCATCAGAGGGGGGGGGAATAATTTTTTCTGTTGGTTGAATTGGGTTATTTTCAACCGCTTGTTTAGTCGATTCTTTTACCTTAGGTGCTTCCGAGTGTTGTTCTGTTGATGTATTGTCTGTTTTTTCAGGCAAAATCGCTTCTAAATTAGGTGCTTCTGCTTGAGGCGTAGTTTGAGATTCAATCCCCACTTCTGGGGCTATTTTTTTCTTACGGCGCAAAAAGCTGAACATTCAGAGATTCCTTAATACTTGAAATAAAGTTTTAGGCTATTATAAATCAATTCAAATTACTTAATTAAAAATAAGAAAGACCTTTACGTGCACCTCAAGGAAGCAAAAATGAAAAAAATCCCCCCCCCTATGCTTAAACCGATATTTAAAAGCAAATTACACCATTCACTTTGTGGCATGGTACTGTGCTCGATGTTGTCATTTCCAGCCTTAGCTAAGGTAACCGAATACCAACTGGATAACGGTATGCAGGTGGTTGTTAAAGAAGATCATCGTGCGCCTGTTGTGGTGCATCAAGTGTGGTATCGGGTGGGAGGCACTTATGAGCAGCCGGGTAAAACGGGGTTGTCTCACATGCTAGAACACATGATGTTTAAAGGCACAAAAACCTTAAAGCCCGGAGAATTTTCTAAAATCGTCTCGCAACTAGGGGGGCAAGAAAATGCCTTTACCTCTTCAAACTACACCGCCTACTATCAAGTAGTGGGCAAACAGCACTTAGAACGTGTGATGGAGTTAGAAGCCGACCGAATGCGTAACCTCGTGATTATTGATGAAGAGTTTGATAAAGAGCGAGACGTGGTGACCGAAGAGCGTCGCTGGCGCTTAGAAGATAAACCCACCTCAAAACTGCGTGAACAGTTTAATGCCGTCGCCTTTTTAAACAGCCCCGCGCGTAATCCCGTAATTGGTTGGATGACCGATATTCGCAGTTACAGCGCACAAGACATGCGAGACTGGTATCAACAGTGGTATGCCCCCAATAATGCCACATTGGTGGTGGTGGGCGATGTTGAGCCAGAAAAGGTACTGGCCTTAGCCAAAACCTACTACGGTAAATATCAGCCTGAAAAAATCCCCACCTTAAAACCTCAAACAGAGATTGAGCAAGAGGGGTTACGCCGTATTGAGCTTAAAGGCGCCACTAAAGTGCCTACGCTTCAAATGGGTTTTCATGTCCCCAGTTTGGTGACCGCAAAAACGCCTGAAGAGAAACAAGAGGTGTATGCACTGTCGATGTTAAGCAGTCTGCTAGACGATGGCGAGAGCAGTCGTTTACCAACCTCGTTAATTAGAGAGCAAAAAATAGCCGCATCCGCCAGCAGTTATTACAGCAGTGCCGATCGTCTGCCCACGCTGTTTTATTTAAGTGGCACACCCACCACAGGGCATACGGTCGGTGAGGTAGAAACTGCGTTATTGGCCGAGGTTGAAAAACTCAAAAAAGAGGCTGTATCTAAAGAGGAACTAGAGCGCGTTTGGGCGATGTCTGAAGCCAGCTATGTCTATTCACAAGACTCCACGCAATCGCAAGCGATGATTTTAGGGTCTTTGGTCAGCGTAGGTTTGCCTACCAATACCTTAGATAATTGGATCGACAACCTAAGAACCGTTACGCCCGAGCAAATTCAAGCCGTTGCAAAAAAATACCTGCACCGTGACAACTTAACCATCGCCACGCTCTATCCGGATGGCAAAGATCATTCCGGTGCAAAAGCCTATAAAGGGAGACATTAATCATGTTGAATAAGCGATTTAATAAACAACTGTTCAGTCTATTTGCAGCCGTAAGTTTAGTGTTTTTAGCCTTCACACAACTTGCTTACGCCACCGTTAAAATTGAAACATGGCAAACAGAAGGGGGGGCAAAAGTATTGTACGTTTATGCGCCCGAGCTGCCCATGCTAGACATTCAAGTCTCGTTTGATGCTGGCAGTGCGCGAGATGGCGATAAGTGGGGGCAAGCCTCCATGACCACCGCTTTGCTCGGTTTAAAAACTAATCAATACGGTGAGACTGAACTCTCCCAAAAAATAAATGATTTGGGCGCTCAAATTG
>JAMOLY010000309.1 GCA_027068835.1 Thiomicrorhabdus sp.
TATCATGATGTGGTTGAAAAATCGAAAACCAATGATTATGCGATGCAAGTAATGAAATCATGGGCAGAAGCCGAATGGTTTACGGCTAAGCCTAAAATGCCTGAAGAGATTACGGTCACCGTCTTTAAAGTAGAAGGGGAAACCAATACCGATGACCTTTCCCCAGCAACGGCCGCTTGGTCGCGTCCAGACATACCTCTACATGCGAAAGAGATGTTGAAAACACGCATTGAAAATGTAGAAGACGTGATGGAAGAGTTAAAAGGCAAAGGGTATATGGTCGCTTATGTGGGGGATGTGGTTGGAACTGGTTCTTCTCGTAAGTCAGCCATGAACTCTGTGATGTGGTTTTTTGGTCACGACATTCCTTATGTTCCTAACAAACGCCAAGGTGGTGTGGTATTAGGCAGCAAAATTGCACCTATTTTCTTTAATACCGCCGAAGACTCTGGCTCGTTACCCATTGAGTGTGATGTGGAAGCGATGAACATGGGGGATGTGATTACCATTCACCCATACGCGGGGAAAGTAACCAATGAGGCGGGTGAAACCATCTCTACCTTTGAACTTGCACCAGACACCATGCCAGACGAAGTGCGTGCTGGCGGTCGTGTACCTTTGATTATTGGACGCGGATTAACGGATAAAGTGCGTATCGATTTAGGATTGTCTCCGTCTGAGATTTTTATACGTCCCCAAGATAAATCACAATCGGATCATGGTTATAGCTTGGCACAAAAAATTGTGGGTAAAGCCTGTCGTATTGAAGGCGTTCGCCCAGGCATGTACTGTGAGCCACATATGACTACCGTTGGTTCTCAAGACACCACGGGCGCGATGACGCGTGATGAAATGAAAGAACTCGCCTGCTTAGGCTTCTCTGCCGATTTAGTCATGCAATCGTTTTGCCATACCTCTGCCTATCCAAAACCCGTTGATATTCAATTACAGCATTCGTTGCCTGACTTTATGACAAGCCGAGGTGGCGTAGCATTACACCCAGGTGACGGGGTGATTCACTCATGGCTCAACCGTTTGTTATTGCCTGATACCGTGGGTACAGGTGGAGACTCTCATACCCGTTTTCCGATTGGTATCTCGTTTCCTGCGGGGTCGGGTTTGGTTGCCTTTGGTGCAACATTGGGTGTGATGCCTCTGAATATGCCAGAGTCGGTTTTGGTTCGTTTTAAAGGTAAAATGCAACCTGGAATTACCCTACGTGATTTGGTCAATGTGATTCCGTATAAAGCGATTCAATTGGGCTTGATGACGGTTGAGAAAAAAGGCAAAAAGAACGTTTTTAATGGTCGTGTGTTAGAAATTGAAGGGCTTGAGCACTTAAAAGTGGAGCAAGCATTTGAGTTGTCTGATGCTTCCGCAGAGCGCTCAGCAAATGGGTGTGTGGTTAAACTCTCTGAAGGGCCGATTATTGAGTATTTAAAGTCCAATGTAACCCTCATTAATTGGATGGTGGAAAACGGTTATGCGGATGCGCGTACGTTATTGCGTCGTCGTGATGAAATGCTGGCTTGGATCGCCAACCCAGTTTTATTAAGTGCTGATGCAGACGCTCAGTATGCCGAAGTGGTTGAAATAGACCTTGACGAAATTAAAGAGCCAATCGTAGCGTGTCCAAATGATCCTGATGATGTGAAATTGTTGTCAGATGTCTCGGGTACTCCGATTGATGAAGTCTTTATTGGCTCTTGTATGACCAATATCGGACACTTCCGTGCCGCAGGTAAAGTGCTTGAAAACATGGGAACGGTTCCAACACGTCTTTGGATTGCACCGCCCACTAAAATGGATGAGCGTCAACTGATTGAAGAGGGTTATTATAGTATTTACGGTAGAGTGGGTGCGCGTACCGAAAGCCCCGGTTGTTCATTATGTATGGGAAACCAAGCTCGTGTAGCGGCTGAATCAACGGTGTTTTCAACGTCGACTCGAAATTTTCCTAATCGTTTAGGCGATGGTGCAAATGTTTACCTAGGTTCAGCAGAACTGGCGGCGGTGTGTGCGGCATTAGGTAAGCTACCAACGAAAGAAGAGTATTTAAAAGAGGTGGGTCTCCTCGATACGATGGCCGATGACGTGTATCGTTACCTACAGTTTGATGAAATGGCGACCTACGAGGTGAAATCACCTAAATCGTTATCTGACATAGGGGTTGCCGTTGCGTAATGTAAGGCTTATGTGTGGTTTTTTAGTTTGAATAAGTGATTTTATGCATAATATGTCATAGAATATGTTTTTAGTTTTATTTTGAGGCCTTTCCGTGCAAAGGTCATTATCTGATAAGTGATAAAGGTTGGTTATGAAGCTTTTTAAATTAACGGTTATTTGTGGTTCGATTCTCTCTTTATCGGGTTGCTTCTCAACGCCGACAAACCCAGATACAACGTATAAGCCAGCCATGTCGGCTGCGTACGTTGATTTATTAATTGAAAAAGCCAAAGCAGAGGAACGTGCTCGAGTAATGGCGGAACTGGCTGAACAAAATCAAGATGATAAACGTTTTTCTGAGATTAAAATTAATCAGTTGGAAACTAAAATTGAGGGTCTTGAACAGCCAAAGCAAGACGCTACAGAAATCGTTGAGACGCCTTCTGAGCCTCAAAATACAGCGGTTAATGCTTCAGCAGACCCCTTGTTAGAGCAATGGAAAAATATTTATGCACAAGCAGAAGAGAAACCAGAAACCGCTGTTGTCATTGAAGAAACGATATCGCCTGCTGATGAGGTAGTGCAAGTTAATGAAGATGTTTACAGTGCGCCTGTTTATGAAGAAGTAACAAGTGAAAAATTTGTAGCGTCAAATCAAGAAAATTCTTATGTAAATAAAGAGGTTTCTTATTATACCTCACCAAGTACACAATCCTTTGATACGGTAATTAGGCAGTGTGTTGCGGGTCAAACAATTCCTAGTAATTATTCAGGCGCTCTGCCAGAAGTACTTAATTCACATGCCCAAGCAGGGGATTCCATTCGCTTGCCTACCTTGTGTAAGTGGAGTCGTAGCCCTGAGATTATTAAACAGTTACAAATCGCTTTAAGTGAGCGTAGTTTTTTAAAGCCAAGCCCACCACATGATTTAGAGGTTATTGATGGAGTTTGGGGAGTTAATACCTTAAATTCATTAATTAATTATCAAAAATCAAAAGGCTTGGCTTATGGTCAATTAAGCATTGAGTCATTGGTTGATTTAGGCGTTATTCAATACTCTGATATTGTAAACCGTAAGGGTTCCAGTAAATTTTTAAAATCTGAAGTACCGCCTGATATTGGGCAAATTGAAAAAGTGAAGCCTGTGTTTGTTCCGCCAAAGCAAGAGGTGAAACCAGAGCCTAAGATATCTCGACCTTCCATTGCTCCAGAGCCTGCAATTATTCCTGAACCACAAAAAAATATTGTGCCAGAACCTAAGTCAGTGGCAATTCCTAAGGTTGAACCAAAAGCCGTTCCTGCGCCAAAATTGGAAGTTACAGAGACTCCTAATGCCACGGATACTCAAATTAGTACGCCCAATGTTCAGTTTGAAACATTAGAAACTAAAAATTGTTATGTTAACCAAGTTATACCAGGTGATTATAAAGGTCGTATTCCTGAGCTGGTTAAGAACAGTAAAGAGAGCAAGGTCGGCTATGTTCAAGAGTTACCAACGTTATGTAAAAAAGATCGTTCAAAAGAAATTATTACAAAGCTACAGCGTAGTCTATATGGTTCTGGTTATTTAAAGGGAGGTGCTTCTTCTATTAATGGAACCTGGAATAAAAATACCTTAAACGCGGTTAGAGCTTATCAAAAAGCGAATGGCTTGGCGTATGGTCAATTAAGTATTGAAGTATTGGAATCTTTAGGTGTTATGTAACGCATTGTGAATGCCTAAAGAAGCATAAAAAATCTCGTTTAGAAGCGGGATTTTTTTATAAAAGACTTATTTTATTTTTGTTTAAAATTTAGTGTTGATGACCACCTGCACCATGTGCGTGGCCGTGTTCAATCTCTTCTGCGATGGCTTATCTAACATCAATTATTTCCACATCAAAGGTTAATTCAAGTCCTGCCATTGGATGGTTACCATCCACTGTGACTTTTGATCGCCTTCAATGGCAGTGATCTCTACGGAGTGCATGCCTTGCTCTGATTGTGCTTCAAAGCGCATACTCACTTCTACATTATCAACCCCTTGAAACATGTCGCTTGGAACGGTTTGGATCAGTACATCAACGCGTTCTCCATAAGCTTCTGCGGCAGGGATGGTGATCTTAAATTTGTCACCTTTTGTTTTGCCTTCGAGTTTGTTTTCGAGCCCAGGGATTAAATTGCTGTGCCCATGCAAGTAAGCAAGCGGGTTGCCACTAGAGGCATCCATTACTTCAGCTTCTGCATTGGTTAAGGTGTATTCAATTTGTGCGACATTATTCTTTTCAATGTTCATTATAAAGCTCCTTAATTAGACGATTAATCCCAGTTTTCTTTTTAGAAAACTAGTATGATACATGCAAATTATTTTTTACGGTTATTTTATTGGCTTTAACCCCTTGCTTCTCGTAAGGGAGTTGGGTTAAGAGGACTTTCTTATGTTGTGGTTAAAAACGTTTCATATTTTATTTATGATGTCTTGGATGGCGGGTATTTTTTACCTACCTCGAATTTTTGTGCACTTTGTAGAGGGTAAAGAAGCAGGGCAAAATGTTGACCGTTTAGCCATTATGGCTAAACGTCTTTATAGTTTTATGACCCTAATGATGATGCTTGCTATCGGAACAGGGGTTGCATTATGGTTGATTTATTTTCAAGATGCATCAGGCTGGGTTTATGCAAAGATGGCCGTTATCGGATTATTAATTGTGTATCACTTATGGACAAAGCGTCGTATGAAAGAGATGCAAGAGGGGCATTTGGATCATAGCGGGGTCTATTATCGTTGGGCGAATGAAATTCCACTGTTGCTTGCGTTTATTATTTTAGCGCTTGTGGTGGTTAAACCTTTTTAATCGAGAGCGCTGTGTAGTGGTCAAGTATTTCTGTAGGCTTTCTAAGCCACATTAAGTAAATCTTTTCTTTTTTGAACTGGCGTAATATATCCAATCACGGAACTTAGCCTTTTATTGTTGTAATATCGAATATAAAACT
>JAMOLY010000310.1 GCA_027068835.1 Thiomicrorhabdus sp.
TTGTCGAGGGATCTGAAATTATCATGGATTCCTCCACTCCCAAGAGGTCGGTCGGAATGACAAAGTGCTGATACCTCGCTGCTTGCGGCGGGGTTCTTCATTTTCGAAGGGCTTTTGATAGTTTTATCGGTTAAAATCGGCCAATTCACTACCTGTAGTATCGTTAAAGTGTATGTGTGTTATGCTGTTGTTTTAAAATAGTAATATGGTGTACGCTTTAAGCGTTAACCATGGCGCGGCCAAGAGTTTCGAACTCTGTGCTTCTAGGGCTGTTTTTGCGCCACACGAGGCCAATCTGGCGTGTTGGTTTAGGTTCGTTAAAGCTTAGAACTGAGATGTTTTTTGGTAAATTTTGCTCTTGCGTTGCCATTTCAGGCAATAGGGTAGTGCCAAATCCGTTATTTACCATTTGAACTAATGTTTGCAGGGATGTCGCGCTATAGGCTTTTCGCATTGAGGGCTGTTGCAGGCCACAAGCGGCGATGGCGTGATCGCGCAGGCAGTGGCCGTCTTCAAGTAGTAGCAGACTCTCAATGTCTAAATCTCCCGTGGAAAGCGTGGTTTTGCGTGGCTCTTGCCCTTTTGGGCAGGCAAGGTAGAAGGGTTCTTCGAATAAAAACATTTGGCTCATATTAGGGGTTTCAAATGGAAAAGCCATTAATAGTAAGTCTAGTGCGCCTTGCTCAATCTTTTTGACTATGCGATCGCTTAAATCTTCATGTAGTTGTAGCTCAAGTGCGGGGAATTGCTCTTGCAGGGATGGCAGGATTTGCGGCAGGAAATAGGGCGCAATGGTCGGTATAACGCCAAGGCGTAAAGGCCCTGTGAGCGGGGCTTTTATCTGATGAGCGCGCGCCGTGATCTTGTCGGTTTCATGCAATATATTCCGTGCGTGATAAGTTGTCTCCACGCCAAAAGCGGTAAGGGTGACTTTCCTGCGTCCGCGTGTTACCAGATTTTGCTCAAGTATGTTTTCAAGCTCTTTAATTCCCGCACTTAATGTTGATTGTGTGACATTGCAAATATCTGCGGCTGCGCTAAAGGATTTTTCCTCCTCCAGAGCGATTAAATATTCTAATTGGCGTAGCGTTGGTCTAATCATAGTATTGATAATATCATTGTCAAACTTCAATTGCTATCGATTTTTTCGATAGTATGTAGTGATATTACTTGTTGGATTTTATAGGCGAATCTGTGCAAAACTAAAAATATAAGAAACACTAATTCTAATAGAGATGGAGAAAAATTATGTTAGGTATTGGAGATCAAATCCCTGAATTTGAAATCACAGGAGTAAAACCTGGATTTAACGTGCATGAGGAAAATGGTGAGAGCGCGTTTGAGACACTCACGGAAAATAGCTTTGAGGGTAAGTGGAAGGTTATTTACTTCTATCCCAAAGACTTTACATTTGTTTGCCCGACTGAAATTATTGCATTTGCAAATTTGAATAAAGATTTTGAAGAGCGCAATACAGTTGTTCTTGGTGGATCAACGGATAACGAGTTTTGTAAACTTGCGTGGAGACGTGAACATGAAGGCCTTAGAGGGCTTGATCAGTGGTCATTTGCTGATACTAATGGTTCATTAGTTGATGGTCTTGGTATTCGTGATGCAAGCGCTGGCGTGGCTTTACGTGCGACATTTATTGTTAACCCAGAAGGTTTTATTCAGCATGTAAGTGTTAATGGCCTTGATGTTGGCCGTAACCCTGACGAGACTTTGCGCATCCTTGATGCATTGCAAGCTGGTGGATTATGCTCATGTAATCGCCCAACTGGCGGTGAAACTATTGATGTTTCTGCCGAAGCAAAAAGCATCGCAGCCTAGAGCTTTTATCGTTTAATTGTAGACGTTGTTATAGCTTATTAAATAACTTCTCGAGATGACACTGCTTGTCACCTCGAATACGTTAGTGGAGAGATCTTGTTACGGCTTGATAAGATTTCTCCTTTTGCTATGCGATCGTTCTAAATGACACTGTGTGATTATTAATTCAAGCTACAGATTTTCCTTGCTTTACAGTTATGTAATTTGTATAATATATAGCAAAGAGATTATAAGGGTGATTTAATATGGTTGGTGATGATAAAGATCTGTCTATGAAATTTAAGGATATTAATGGCGGGGCAACTACACATAATACGTTGTTGTGTGACGTTCCTACGATAAGATTAAAAAATCCTGAAGTGGAAGCATGGCTTGATGGCATTCATAAAAATTATCCATTAGGGAAGATGGATGCTGGGTTTTCGCCTCCAAATCTTGTACGTGATCCTGACATTATACATACACCAGAGAAAGCTGTTGAAGTTCCGAAAGAAAGCTGGTTAGACAGGTTTGATAGGGAAAAGCCCAAATGGGGTAGGATGAAATTACCTGCTTTTTCTGTTTTAGAAGGTGAAGATCCTGCTCCATAATTTCTTTGCACTGGGTTTTATGTTATGGTAAAACACAAGCATATTAAAAATAAGGGTGGTAGTATTATTATGGGCAAAAAACAAGACACAAGACACAAGACACAAGACACAAGCATGATCTGCTAGATGATATTTATATGACGCTGATGGCGGGGGATGCACCGCTTTTGGTTGGTCCGTCGGGGTGCGGGAAAACGCATATATGCGAGCAGATTGCTACAAAAATGGATCTTCCATTTTATTATATAGGTAAGGTTACATCTGACTTTCAGCTTAAAGGCTTCACAGATGCACATGGAAATACCCATAAAACTAATTTTCGAAAAGCATATGAAAATGGCGGAGTATTTATGCTCGATGAGATGGATTCGTCCGATCCTGACGCGCTTGTTTCTATCAATCCAGCGCTTGATGGTGAATTTTTGGATGCGCCCGATGGCATGATTGAGCGTCATAAGGATTTCTATTTCATTGGCGCGGCGAATACTTGGGGCGCTGGCGCAACGCTGGATTATATCGGGCGTAATGCTCTTGACGGCGCGACGCTTGATCGCTTTGCTATGTTTGCGATGGATTATGATGAAAAAATTGAGCGTGAAATTGTCCATGATAAATATGGTGGTAAGCAAGATGGCTGGGTTGTTACTGTTCAACAAGCCAGAGCAGCCGCACGCGAGCTGGAATTGCCCCATATAATATCAATGCGTGCATCACTTCGTGGTGCGGCTTTATTAACGCAGGGTATGAAAATTGACAAAGTGTTCAAGGCGCGGGTTTTGCGCGGCCTTAGTGAAAGCAATGCGCTTGCCTTAACGCATAAAATCGAGAATAATGGTAAAGAGCTTTTAAAGGTTTTTGAAGAAAATTCAGAAAAAGCATCTATTAAAGTTTTTGAAGCTATTGCAAAAGCTATTGCCGGCTCTATTGAAGGCGCGGATGTGCTTGAGCAAGTTAAAGAACTTCGCAGTGAACTTAGTGAGCTTAGCGGGGAATTTGATAAATGGACGGAAAGTCCTGTGAAAAATACGGTTAAGGCAGTTTTAGGACGCGGTAATAAGCAAAATTCTGAGCCTACTTCGCCGCAGGAAATTTCATGAGCCGCCCTGTCATTATCAAAAAATTTAATTCTGCCACTGATTTTTTGCGATGGGCGAGTAATGCTCCGTGTCTTTGGGGAGAAAAAAGTTGTGCAAGTCGCTGGACTAATAAGGATAAAACGAATCAGAGCAGTTGGACTGGCACTAAAAACTATCAAGAGGCATATGATCTTGCGCTTTATGGTTGGGAGGACGGGCTAAAGCTTCTTAAAAAAGAAATGGCGTTAGCCGAGAATATTGTCCCGATAGCAAGGCAGCGTAAGAGCCATTATGATGTTGCAGGGCATTACCCAAATCCTGCGCGCGCGGCGGCGGGTGAGATTTTTAATATGGTATCGCCAACAAAATCTGAAATCCTTCACAAGCCGATTGTTAAAATTAAAACTAATTTTTCAGCGGCGAGTAGCGTTGAGCCGGAAAGAGTTATGCAATGGGGTGCGGCTATATGTTCATATATTAATATGCTGGAAGAAAACGGTTTTTCGGTGCAGCTTGATTCTGTATCTGAATCTAGCCCGTCAGATTATCGTAATGATGAAGATGCTCCTGATATATCTTTTCAATTTCCACTTAAGAATGCCGGAGAGCCGCTATCTTTGATTTCGACTGTTTTTTGGTGGGCGCATCCTTCTGCATTGCGGCGCATTGAATTTTCAGCAACAGAGCGTCTGGATATAGAAAAATGGTACGAAGATGACTATGGTCGCCCTGCTAATGTTAGTGAAACGCCTGATGATACGCTATATCTAACGATTGATGATTCTGGCGCAACCATCGAGACAAGCCTTAAAAATATCCGTAAGAAGCACGCTGGACTTATGCAAGGGAATAGTCAGTCCGTAGAGCTTTTACCCGAGATTTTGTAGTTATAAAGAATAATACACAAGAGCTGTCATCTCGAACATGTTAGTGGAGAGATCTTAAATATTGCAACGGGATAAGATTTCTCCTCTTGCTATGCAATTGTTCGAAATGACATTGTATGATTGTTATAGCCAAGCCATATTAAAGTGACAAATGCCTATCTTTACTTTAAAATTATATGTACAATATCAATTTTAAGGAGCAAACATGGCATATTCACTAGATTTACGGATACGAGCAATAGAGTTATTAAACTCTAACGAACCTATAGTTGAGGTAAGCGATTTATTAGGCGTAAGTTTATCATCACTCTACCGTTGGAAAAAGCGCAATAATTCTGAAACATTAAAACCATTATATCCTAAGTCCAGAGGGGCTTACAAGCTGGATGAGCAGGCAATGATTGATTATATTTCATCCAACCCCGATGCTTACCAGCATGAAATAGCCAGCGCAATGGGCGTTACAAAAAGCGCAATTCAGTGGTCATTTAAACGTCTTGGCATTACGCGAAAAAAAAGACACCACAATACAAAGAACGTGATGAAAAGCGGCGCTCAGCCTATGAAAACGAGATAAGAGCCTACCCTAAAGAGGCACGTATTTATTTAGATGAGAGCGGTATTTGTCATAAGATTGCACGCGCGCACGGATATACACAAATAGGAACGCGTCTCCACGGCTTAACCTATGGTCAGCGTAAGGGACGCACGAATATTATAGGGGCTTGGTCATCTTCATTTAAACTTTTTGCTA
>JAMOLY010000311.1 GCA_027068835.1 Thiomicrorhabdus sp.
CCGCGTACTCTAAAGTTTCCGCGCCATAGTTCCACATCATTTCGGGTGTATTGCATGGAAGTCAATCGTGCCAAAATATCACGTTGTGCAATGGTGTCACCCAAACGCACTTGCAAAATCATTTTCAAATACATCTCTGGGTCGCCCAAGCCGTAAATGGCTGAGACAGTCGCAATCAAAATCACATCTTGCCGTTCCAGTAACGCTTTGGTTGCCGACAAGCGCAATTGTTCAATCTGCTCATTAACCGAGGAGTCCTTGGAAATATAGGTGTCCGAGGCAGGCACATAGGCTTCGGGCTGATAGTAGTCGTAATAGGAGACAAAATATTCCACCGCATTATTGGGGAAAAACCCTTTCATTTCGCCATACAACTGTGCCGCTAAGGTTTTATTGTGCGCCAGAATAATACACGGGCGTTGCACCTCATTAATCACATTAGCAATGGTAAAGGTTTTACCCGACCCCGTTACGCCCAACAAGGTCTGATAGGCTTCGCCATCCCGTAATCCCTCTACCAATTTGGCAATGGCCGTAGGCTGATCGCCATTGGGTGAGTACTGAGAAACCAGTTGAAACGCTTTTGCCACACTTTTTCCTTTAAACAGAGCACTAAAATCCAGTAGAATAGTCAAGTTATCAACTATAAAATCGAAAGCGTATTATACAAGCTCTTTCATTCGTGGAGAAATTCAATCAATGGCTAATTTATCGGATCGTGTCAATCGCGTAAAACCCTCCCCTACACTCGTTATTACCGCTAAGGCGGCTGAGTTAAAGCGGGCAGGCAAAGACATTATTAGCCTTGGTGCAGGCGAACCCGATTTTGATACGCCCGATCACATTAAAGCCGCAGGCATTGCCGCTATTCAAAACGGTGAAACACGCTATACAGCGGTAGATGGCACACCCGATTTAAAACAGGCGATTCAGGCCAAGTTTAAACGCGACAACGGCCTCTCTTACGAAATGAATCAAATATTGGTTTCTTCTGGTGGTAAGCAGAGCTTTTACAACCTATGCCAAGCGGTACTCAACGATGGCGATGAAGTAATAATTCCCGCTCCCTACTGGGTCTCTTATCCCGATATGGCGCTGTTAGCGGGGGGCGATCCCGTGATTGTTGAGGCAGGCATTGAGCAAGGATTTAAAATAACCCCGCAACAACTGAGCAATGCCATTACCCCCAACACCAAACTGTTTGTGCTCAACAGCCCATCCAACCCAACGGGTGCGGTGTATACAGTGAATGAACTCAAAGCACTAGGGCAAGTGCTGGCGCAACACCCCAATATTCTCATTGCCTCCGATGATATGTACGAACACATTATGATTGGCGACACGCCATTTACCAATATTTTAGAGGTCTGCCCTGAGCTGAACGAGCGTACCATTGTGCTAAATGGCGTCTCCAAAGCCTACTCCATGACAGGGTGGCGAATTGGCTATGCGGCAGGGTCATCCGAAATTATTACGGGTATGCGAAAAGTGCAATCTCAAAGCACCTCCAACCCCTGCTCGATCTCTCAAGCCGCTGCGATGGCGGCACTTAATGGCTCACAAGCATGTATTCAAACCATGTTGGTTGAGTTTAAAAAACGTCATCAATACGTGGTGGAGCGCATCAATCAAATTACAGGCTTTAAATGCATTGAAGCCGATGGCGCATTTTACGCCTTTATGGACGTATCCGAAGCGATGAAAATCAAAGGCTATACCACCGATTCCGAACTCACCACTGCCCTTCTCGAAGAGACTCTGGTCGCCGTCGTACCGGGTTCTGCTTTTGGTGCAAACAAACACTTTAGAATCTCATTTGCCACCAGCATGGAAAACTTAGTCAATGCACTGGATCGTATTGATGCGTTTATGAACGCATAAATTTGTAAATCTGAGGTCAGAATAAAAAACCTTCTTTTTACTCTGACTCTAAATTTATTCGCACCCTTAAAAAAACGGGAAAACGTGGTACACCTCTTTTTGTTAACCCCATATACTGAAAAGTAACTATCGCACCAATGACAGGTGGTGTTTCTCTTAACGCATCCGTTAAACCACTGCCAATTTTAATCATTCGATTACGCTCGCCCTTGAGCTTCAAAAAATCGCCAGCCAGCAATTGACATTTAAGCGCACCCGTTTGGCCTTGATACTTTCCTTTGCCCAACGTATATCCCACCACAATGCACTCAGCATCTTGCTTCTGTTTGACTTTCACCGCATCCGAAGAGCGTCCAGTATGATACAAACGATCTACTTGCCTTAACACCAGACCTTCGCCTTTTAACGCCAGTACAGTTTGTAATTGTTCGTCCACCATTTTAGAGTCGGTTACCACGATTTGTGGAATAAGAGTAAGGTGTGCAACAGGTATCTGTTCCAAATAATGTTGTAAAACAGCAAGACGGTTCAATAATCCTCCCGCCTGATTAGGTACTTCAAACACTTGATAACTCACATTACGCCAACGTTCATCGGGTTGATGCCTTGTCACCACCGAAACCGTTTCTTGAAACTGGTCTCGCCCCATCCAAAGCTCACCGTCCAGCTCAAAAAGAGGCAAGTTTTTCGTAAACCACTCTGGCGCAAAAAACACATTGCCATTGCGACTCAATAAACGTTTGCCATCCCAGTAGGCTCGAACCCCATCCAGCTTTTCACTCAACAACCAGCCCGTTACATCCATATCCAAATGGTACGATTCCAATAAAACTAGGGCAGGTTTTTTAGAAAAACCTGATTTCTCAATTGATCCTGCATAAACCAGTCCATTTAGGATAAATGGCATTAACCATAAGCCCAAACCAAATACAAAATGAAATTGACTCATACCTTTGCTCCCGCTCATAAAAAGTATCAAATGTTAGTATTTACAAACAGCTAAAGAATTTTTACCCCCCCCTTATGACTGGAGCAAAAGACAATCGTAACAAAACAAAATACGAAATTAAATACGACATAAAGGCAGTGCTAAACGAATAAACAACACTCTAATTTTTCATTATCCAAAAAAATTGACCCCAAAAACATTTTCACTCATAATATTCGCTTGGCGCCGATTTGATACATCAGCTTGCGGGCGCATTAAAAGTACGGCTAAAGCGTGGATCTTATCTAAAAAGTTCCCGTCTATTTCCCGTACCTCGTTTACTTACTTACTATTTTTAGCTTCGAGGCACATACACATGACTAAAACCACCGTTTTTACTTCCGAATCCGTTTCAGAAGGCCATCCTGATAAAATCGCCGATCAAATTTCCGATGCCATGTTGGATGCGCTGCTCGAAAAAGATCCCCACGCCCGTGTTGCGTGTGAAACCTTTGTTAAAACAGGCATGGTCATGCTGGGGGGGGAAATTACTACCACCGCTTGGGTCGATCAAGAAGAGCTGGTGCGTAAAGTGGTCAAAGAGATTGGCTACAATCACGGCGATTTAGGCTTTGATGGCGACACCTGCGCCGTACTCAGTTCCATTGGAAAACAATCACCCGAAATCGCCATGGGCGTGGACGATTCTGCCGAACGTGAACAAGGCGCAGGCGATCAAGGCTTAATGTTTGGTTACGCCTCAAATGAAACGGATGTGTTCATGCCCGCCCCCATTTTTTATGCCCACCGTTTAATGGAACAACAGGCTAAAATACGTAAATCAGGCCAACTCGACTGGTTACGCCCCGATGCCAAGAGCCAAGTAACGCTCCGTTATGAAGATGGAAACCCCGTCGCGATTGATGCGGTGGTGCTGTCCACCCAACACGCACCCGACGTGTCAAATGAGACCTTGCGTGAAGCGGTGATGGAAGAAATTATCAAACCCATCTTGCCCGCAGAATGGCTGCACAAAGACACCCTATTCCACATCAACCCAACAGGGCGTTTTGTGATTGGTGGCCCCGTGGGCGATGCGGGCTTAACAGGACGTAAAATCATTGTCGACACCTATGGCGGCATGGCGCGTCATGGGGGTGGAGCATTTTCGGGCAAAGATCCTTCCAAAGTGGATCGTTCTGCAGCTTACGCGGGGCGTTATGTTGCTAAAAACATTGTGGCAGCAGGTCTGGCCGATAAATGTGAAATCCAAATTTCATACGCCATTGGTGTCGCCGAACCCACTTCAATTAGCTTAGAGACCTTTGGTACTGAAAAAGTAGCCCTTTCTCTTATTGAGCAACTGGTGCGTGAACACTTTGACCTTCGTCCAAAAGGCCTAATTGCCATGCTGGATCTGTATCGCCCTATCTACCAAAAAACCGCCTCTTACGGCCACTTTGGTCGAGAGTTGCCTGAGTTTACTTGGGAAAAAACAGATAAAGCCGCGGTCTTACGTTCAGACGCTGGTTTATAAAGACCGATTGACAAGGAAGTCACCATGAAATCACAACAACAATATGCCCAAAAATTCAGTTTAGAGTTTTTTCCCCCCCGTACTGATAAAGGCATGGAAAAGCTCAAAACAGTGATTCAAGAGCTGGGCACACTTAATCCAGAATACATGTCCGTTACCTACGGTGCAGGCGGCACCACACAAGAAAAAACGCTGGAAACTGTGCGTTACATTCAAGAAAAAACACAATTTTCAGCCGCACCACACATGACCTGTATTGGCGCTACCGAAGAGAGCGTAACCGAACTGCTCAATACCTACGAAACCCTTGGTGTGAATCGCATCGTCGCACTTCGTGGTGATCTGCCCTCTGGCATGATGGATCCAGGTGAGTTTAAATACGCCAGTGATTTGGTCAAATTTATTAAAGATCAGCGAGGCGATCAATTTAAACTCGAAGTCGCTGCCTACCCCGAAACCCACCCCCAAGCACGTAACTGTGCCATTGGCATGAAGTGGTTTAAACACAAGGTGGATCAAGGTGCCGATGCGGCTATTACCCAATACTTTTTTAACTTTGACAGCTACCGTTATTTTATTGATAACTGCGAACGCAACGGCATCGATATTCCGATCATCCCCGGTATTATGCCCATCACCAACTACGAAAACCTCATTCGGTTTTCAGAAGGCTGTGGCGCCGAAGTACCGCGCTGGTTAAAATGTCGACTGGAAAGTTACGAGGACGATACCGAAAGCCTCATCGCGTTTGGCCGTGATTTTGTACAAGAATTGTCTCAAA
>JAMOLY010000312.1 GCA_027068835.1 Thiomicrorhabdus sp.
TTATTGCCCAAATGCATTTTTTATCCACTCGGGGGTGGTTTGTTCGCCTTCAAAGGTGATGACATCAAAGCGCATGGGCAGGTGGTTGAATGGGGTGTTTTTGAGTAAAAAAAGTTGTGCACACTGTGTGATTTTACGTTGTTTTTGTGGGGTTACAAATTCAGATGGGTGTCCGTAGAGGCTGTTTTGTCGGTATTTTACCTCAAAAAAAACCAGAGTGGCTTCGGGTTTTACTTGATGATGTAATGTACCGTTTTTAGGCAAAGGAGAGAGGGCGATAATGTCGATCTCTCCTCCTTTACAGCGGTAGTTTTTTTCAAGTATATTAAAGCCCTGAGCTTGCAGCCAATCACTGGCTTGTTGTTCTTTTTGTGCACCTGTGGTGTTGGGTATTTTTTTCTTATGAAACCACATGTTAAAAAATTATTCCGCAAGAGGGATGAGTTTCCCTTTTCGGTTGTAGGTGGCCCACGTTAAGTTTTGTTTAATAATTTGATCTTTAAGGGTGAGTTCGCCTGTTTTTCCGTGGGCTAAGTAAGCGCCCATTTTTAAGTTGTGTAAATTGGTGGCGACCTGAAAACTGTCCCAGCCAAAGGCTTCAAAATTAGAGGTTAAGTTTTGAGGTTGAAATACCACGGAGTGCGCTAAAAATTGTACCCCTGCTAAGTCACGATTTGATTTGATTTTGTGTGGTTTTTTAGGCGAAATTTGTGCCGTTCCATAGATGGGCGTTTTTAAATCAAAAAAGACAAACTGTGGTTTAAAAACGGCCATGCGTGTGGCATTATCAATAATCACAATGGCATCAAAATCTTGTCGAGTTCGAGGGAAAAATTTTAATTTTTGCCCCGTTGCCCAGCGAAGCGTGTCGTAACGTTCTTTGCTTTTACCTTCATTAATAAGGGCGCTTAGTGCTTGGCGTAGCTTAGGTTTTTTATCTGGGTAAATACTTAAAAAAGCGCTGTGTCCTGCTGTTTGTTCCCATGCGGTTTTGAGGTTGTTGGCCATTTTAGCGTCTACACGACCGTCGTTGCTTAGGATGCCGATGTTTTGATAATTTTTTGCCTTAAAGCGTGTGATGAGTTGTGAAATTTCATCGGCAGACTTATAGCTAAACTGAGTGAATGGCGCATATTCAATGCGGTTAAGTGCCAGTACGTTCTCGTCGGCAATGGTGATGAGGCGATCAATGGCTTCTTTACGAAGTGGCCCGATAATAAAGTCGGCTCCTGCTTGCTTGGTTTGTTGATAGATGTTTTCCAACATATCGAGGTCTGACGTATTATGAAACGTGACCTTGGTGCGTTGGTTTGAGGCCATAAAGGCTTTCATAATCCCACTTTTAATTTGGCTGGACACATGCTCGTATTTTCCATCAAACGGCAGTAAAACGGCAATGTGCTTGGGGGAGGTAAGATTGTTGTTTTGCATGGCTATGCCAGGCAATAGGTGGTGCATGTAGATGGCATCACGGTTGCTACGGTTTAATTTGGTAAGATTTTTTTGTAATTTTTCAGCAGGGCCTTTAAGCACGGAAAGTAGTTTTCCCCACTGCTGTACCGAAGTGCTTGGGTGTTTTTTTAGAATTTTAACGGTATATTTGATCTCTTCCAAAGATTGCTGGCTGATCGCATCCCAAATTCGTTGTTCAATTTGAGCCTGTTCCGTTTCACTGGCATTTTGCCAAAGTTGGTGGTTCAATAAAATAAAATTAGGCCATTCGGCTTGCTGTTGTGCCATATTTGCTTGCAGGTTTAATTCGACCTCACTTAAGGTAATTAAATCTTCGGCTTTAATTTGGGGGGCAGGCGTGTTTTCGATAACATCAGGGCTGTAACTTGGTTGTTTTGATGATGACGATTTTTGAGCGTGCTTTGGCGGCATGCTACAGCCGTTTAGTGTAATTAAAACAATTAACGCACTGGAGAGTGTTAGGCTTTTTACAGGGTAAAGAGGTATGATATTTTTCATTTTTAAGCGTGTACGAATGTATTTAGGAAATTGCGGTCAATTATAGCGTAAATCATCATGTAAAGTTGCTTATACCCAGATCCACACATAGAAATTCGAATTTCTATGTGTGGATCTGGGTTATAGGTTTAAAATAAGAAACGGTTTGCGCGTATGAAATAGGAGAGCACCATTAACACGACTAATACTACGTCTGAAATAACAAAACAGGGTACGCTGTTTATTGTCGCCACGCCCATCGGCAATTTAAAAGACATTACGCAACGAGCGGTGGAAACGTTAGAGTCGGTCGATTGGGTTGCCGCAGAAGACACGCGTCATACTCGACCGTTGTTACAATCCTTAGGCATTAATCAGTCGTTAATCAGCTTGCATGACCATAACGAAGCACAGCGTAGCGTACAGCTATTGGAACGTTTACAGCAGGGTGAAACGGGGGCATTGGTGTCGGATGCGGGGACTCCACTGATTAATGATCCTGGTTATCACTTGGTTAAATTATTGCGCGAGCATGGCGTGAATGTCGTGCCTATTCCTGGTGCCAGTGCTGTGATTACCGCGTTGTGTGCGGCGGGTTTGCCTACCGATCGCTTTAGTTACGAAGGCTTTTTGCCTGCAAAATCGGGTAAACGATGCTTGGTGTTGGCGGGGCTAAAAGAGGATGTAAGAACGCTGGTGTTTTATGAATCCCCCCATCGTGTACAAGCAACACTTTTAGATTTACAGCAAGTCTTGGGTGGCGATCGAGTGATGTCCGTAGCGCGGGAGTTGACCAAAAAATTTGAACAATTTGTGCAGGGAACCATTGAGGAAGTCATTGCCTACTTTGAAGCAAACAGCGATAAAGTGCGCGGAGAATTTGTGTTAATGGTGATGGGCGCAAAGGAAAAAGAGGCGGTGGCGCTGTCAGAGTGGGATGGTTTAATTGACGTGCTGTTACAACAAAACTTACCCGTAAAACAGATCTCTGAAATTGTAGCGGACTATGCGGGGATTAAAAAGAAGCCTATTTACAGTCGGGTGCTAGAACTTAAAGGCAAATAGTGCAGTAACGACTCAGTTTGCACCTGAAAAAGGCCAACTCTGTGTTAAAAAAAGATCATTTATACCCTACTAAAGGGTATTGCACTCATTATTGTTCGCCTTGAGTTGACCGTTTTCAGGCGCTATTTGAGTCGTTATGCATAAAACAAATTTATCGAATTTTCTAAATGTTTACTGACATGACGCTGTCAGTAGACATGATTTATACTCATATTTTTAATGTTAGATAGAGTGACGAAAATGATTAATCCTAATAGCGCTTTTTCGGTATTTATAGTTAACAGTCTTGATAAAGCAAAAGTATTTTACGGAGATAATTTCGGCTTTAATACTGCCTTCCAAAGCGAGTGGTATTTGCACCTTGTTTCACCAACAGGCATTCAAGTTGCTTTTATGTTGCCAAACCAACCCACACAACCAGATATATTCCACAAGACTTATAGTGGTGATGGCATAATATTTAGCTTGGAAGTAAATGATGTTGATTCTGCATATTCCTACGCAAAGGATAATTTTCTTAATGTTGTTTTAGAGCTTCGTTCGGAAGAATGGGGGCAACGTCATTTTTCATTAGAAGATCCAAATGGCGTTTATATTGATATTGTTCAGACAATAGAACTATCAGAGGAGTATCAGTCAGGTTATGACCACAAGTAAAAAGCTAATTGACCTTAGAAATATTGGCACTAAGATCGCTGGCCGTTTAAATGAGGCTGGTATTTTTTCTGAGGAAGAATTGAGATTTTATGGTGCTGTTGAGGCACATAAAATGATTAAGAAAAACCATCCAAATGAAACTCTGCCCGTCTGTTATTATTTGTATTCTTTTGAAGGGGCCTTGTGCAATAAGCATTGGAATGAAATTGGAGAAGAGAAAAAGAAAAAACTTAAACAGGGAATTGTGTCTTAACTTAGTTAAGTTGCTTGCCATAAATTATGCATAACAAAAGCAATCAACGCGAACATTTTACTGCGTAATTTGGCTGTGCTAAAAAAGCCTAGTACACCAAAATTACACAGTAAAATTCCGGTTATTGCGGCGTTATATAGCCCGAAGCGTGTAATGCTTTAATCACGTAAACATCGTAGCGGGTGTTGGGGCTGGAAATTTGGGTGGTGGGCACCAGTTTTGGGTTGTCTAATTGAATAATGGGGGCGTTTTTAGGGCGTTTTACCACCACTCGGTAACGAGCGGCTTGCAGGGCGGCTTGCAGTAGGTTTTGACTGTCTTGGTCTGGGCCTACCAAGGTTTGTAGGGCTTTCATCTCTTTTTTGGTGGCGGCCTTTTTTTTCTTTTCTGGGTACATGGGGTCCATATACACCACTTCGATTGGGTGAGAGTGTTTGGTCGTTTGATGCTCTAAAAAATGAGTCGAATCGGTGTGAATTACCTGTAAACGCGCAAAAATATCATGCAGTTCTGAATCGGCATTTTCTGTTTTTAAAAAAGCTTTTCCACGTAGCAACGCGTCTTTTAGCAGTGCCGATACTGGCATAGAACGTTCTAGCATCAGTACGTTACAACCAAGTGAGGCGAGGACAAAGCTGTCGCCTCCCATTCCTGCGGTGGCATCCACAACGTATGGCAGTCGGTTCTCTATTTTTCCCATGGCTCTTACGAGTGGCTGATTTTTCCCCCCCCCATAGTGGCGACGATGTGCTTTTTTACCCGTGACAAAATCAATAAACACCGCGCCACTGTCGGGTTGAAACAGCGCCAATTTGGGGGTACTGTCTTTTGTAGTTCTATGCCATCCTATGGCAATTTTGGGCGGGGCTTCAAGTGAGCTTGTCAGTGGCAATTGGTACTGTTGGCTCAAGGCTTGCGCTTCGAGTTCTGCGAGATCTGAGTCTATGAGGGGGCAGGTTTGAATGGCAATGGAGTCGATCATGAAAAAAGCCTTGCGAATGAAACGTGAACAGCGATTAAATGGCGGTGACTCATTTTAAAGTAATTTTGCTTTAGGGGTATAATTATTGAATTCAAAAAAAGGATATTTTAATGAGTGTTTTGGGTCGGGTTAAAATCGTGTTGGCAATAGGCGTATTGCTTGGCTTGTCATGGAATGCTTTAGCAGAAGAGTTTTCGAATGTCTCTTTAAAAGACTCCGCTATTTTGCACGACTTTAATCAGTTGCAACATGCAGGGTTATTGGTGTTGGATTCCGAACAAACTCCTGTGTACGCTAAAAATGCGCAACAGCATTTTATTCCCGCCTCCACCACCAAACTGATTACGGCGCTGTTAGCGTTGCAACATTGGGGAGAGGATTATCAATTTAAAACAGAATTTTATTTAACGGATAGGGGGGGGGATAAATTTAAAACGGCTAATCCCACCTTATTGGTGAAGGGCTTTGGTGATCCTTTTTTGGTCTCAGAAGAGCTGGCTTTGATTACAAAACAGCTTGCTAATCGGTTAAAACAGCAAAATATTCAGGTATTATCTGGTGTGATGTTGGACACCTATTATTATCAAGGGGGGGTAAAATTTTCAGGCGCAGGCCAAAGCGATAACCCCTATGATGCGGTGTCATCTGCATTAGCGATAAATTTTAATACGGTGTATTTGCAACAAACGGCAACAGGCATTGAGTCGGCCGAACCTCAAACCCCAATCACACCAACGGCGTTGACGTTTGCACAAAACACAGAGATGTTTACACCACAAGAACGTCCGCTTAAGACGGTTAAAAAACGCGTTAATTTAGGGCAAGATGAGAGAGTAGGGCAACGCTATTTTGCCGAGTTACTCATGGCCTTTTTACAGCAAGAGGGCATTGCGGTGGCAAATGATGTTAGGTGGTTAAGTGTTCAAAATGTGCAATCGCCTGTTCTACTTTATCAACACCGTAATCAACGAACGTTAGCGGAAGTGGTTGCTCCGATGATGCAATATTCCACCAATTTTGTCGCCAATCAACTGGCGTTAAATTTAAGCAGAGAACAATTTAAAACGCCCGCAAATGCTGAACAGGTAGCAAAGATGTATCAACAGCGTTTAACAACTCTATTTGGTTGGCAAGACTTCACCATTGAAGAGGGAGCGGGGTTGTCCCGACAAAATCGTTTGTCGCCTCAACAGCTGATTGATGTGTTAGAGGCTTTTCAACCTTGGCGTCATTTATTGCCTGAAATTGAACCCAACGTGTATGCCAAATCGGGCACATTATTAGGGGTAAGCACGCTGGCAGGTTATTTGCATAAAGAGAAACATTGGTTTCCGTTTGCATTGATGATTAATCAAAAAGTACCTTATCGTTACCGTAATCAATTGGTGAACGCGTTTGTTTTTAAATAGAGGTTTTGGCCTTATTCTATAAAAGGATTTGATTTTTGATCTACCGAAAATAGCGAGATGCCGCAATTATATGAATAATAAAATAGAAAAAAATAAGAGTACTCGGGCTTTAAAATCCTATAAATATACCTCAGCTATTTTAGCGTTTATATTATGGAGCGTCTGGGCCTATTTTATAAACATAGAAAGTGACAATAATATGGTTTCTGCATTTGCTCAAGGTGCATCTAGTTTTTTTATAACATTAATGATGATAAAACTCATTGAGTTTTTTTATAATTTTTTTCCTAAAAACAGATGGTTTTTTATCTTGCCCTCTATTGTGACGGTTGGTTTGACCTCTAGTTTTGTTGTATTTATTCATATGTGGATAGATACAGCAAATATATTTTTTACCGTATTGCCAACGGTGATGGTTTCATTTTTATTTGCACTTTATACAACAAGAAAATTTAAAAGGATAACTTAGATGAGTGATGAGAGTACAAGAAGACCGCTAAAAGTTAGAGGCTCTATATGGTCTAAAAATATAGCGAATTATTTAAGTAAAAAAAATATTACGCCAAATCAAATATCGGTTTTGAGTATCGTTTTCTCATTTATTAGCGCTATATTTATTTTGTTGATTCCAGCAGACCATTCTTATGAAATATGGTTAAACTCAATTTTAGCGGCGTTTTTTATACAGATGAGACTTTTATGTAATCTATTTGATGGAATGGTCGCACTGGAAGGAGGTAAAAGTACAAAATCAGGAGAGTTATATAACGATATTCCAGATAGGATATCAGACTCTATACTCTTTATAGCAGTAGGGTATACGATATCGGTCGTTTCATGGGGTGTAGAGCTTGGTTATTTTGCAGCATTGGTTGCTATGATGACTGCTTATGTGAGGGTTTTAGGGGCAAGTATGGATGCTGGAAGTTGCTTTAAAGGCCCTATGGCAAAACAACATAGAATGGCAATACTTACTCTTTCACTGCTCCTTACTCCAATAAGCATTATTGTAGCTGAACAAAATTATGTACTTTTTTTGGCTTTATTGATGATAGCAATAGGTTCTTTGGTTACCGTTATAAATCGTACATATACAATTTATGCAACGTTAGAAGGCAAGTAATATGTTTAATATAGAACAAAATTCACTCTATGCAATGATAGGTGTACTGGTCATTCTGTTGTTTTCTACGCTTATTTACCTGTATAAGGCGGCCAAGCATAAAGAGATTGACTATACAGAGCTAAAGTTACGAATAAAATCATGGTGGTGGATGATTGGTATCGTATTTATATCATTGAGTGTTAGTTTAAATACAGCAATTATATTTTTTGCATTGTTATCATTTTTAGCACTGAAAGAGTTTGTATCCATAGTGTCAATGAGGCATGTAGATAGAAGAGCCATTTTTTGGATTTATCTTTCAATACCGCTTCAATATTACTGGGTAAGCATTGAGTGGTATGGTATGTTTATCATTTTTATACCTGTTTATCTATTTTTATTTATCCCTATTAGGCTGGTTATTCTTGGAGAAACGAGAGGCTTTATCAACTCTGTTAGCACGCTTCATTGGGCAGCCATGCTTACCGTTTTTAGCATAAGCCATATCGCCTACTTGCTCGCTTTGCCCGTACAAAATGTTTTGGCTGGAAGTATTGGACCTGTTTTATTTTTACTCTTTATGACTCAATTTAACGATGTTTCTCAATATGTTTTTGGAAAGTTATTTGGAAAAAATAAAATAATTCCTAAAGTGAGTCCAAATAAAACCTGGGAAGGGTTTATCGGTGGCGTGGTAACGGTAACGTTACTTTCAGGTTTTGTGGCACCTTTTCTTACCCCGCTTGATATGATGCAAGGTTTTATGGCAGGATTTATTATCTCTATTTTTGGTTTTTTTGGCGATGTTGTTATATCAAGTGTAAAAAGGGATATAAAAATAAAAGATACAGGTACTTTGATACCCGGTCATGGTGGAATACTTGATCGGCTAGACAGTCTGCTTTATACCGCACCTGTGTTTTTTCATTTTTTATATTATATGAAGTATTAATTATTATGGATCGAATTATAAAGATACTATTTTTTGCTTTTATCGTAAGACCCATTGTCTTTATTGTATTAGGATTAAATATACAAAATCGCCAAAAGCTACCCTTAGAAGGTGGAGCAGTAATCGCAGCAAATCATAATAGCCACTTAGATACGATGGTCATAATGAGTCTGTATCCATTGTCAAAAATCCATAAAATACGACCTGTAGCGGCGGCGGATTATTTTATGAAAAATAAATTTATATCTTGGATCTCTATAAATTGTATTGGTATTATTCCACTCAATCGTACAGGGTCAAGCTCACTTGATGAGCTATTTAGAGGGTGCCATCAAGCGTTAGATAATGGTGATATATTGATCCTATTTCCAGAAGGGAGTCGTGGAGCACCTGAAAAAATGAGCCGTTTTAAAAAAGGGCTCTATTATCTTTTAAAAAATAAAAAACAGATTCCCGTTATACCCATAGCGATGCAAGGGTTAGGAAACTCGCTACCAAAAGGTGAGGCATTGTTTGTTCCATTTAACTGTAATGTAAATATTGGTGATGCGATAAATGTCCCCAATAGTTCAAAAGAGTTTAATAACCAGTTAAAACGTTTTTTTGATGATCAAAACCTCTCCCCATGATATTTATTATAGATGCAAAATAAGGTAATGAGGGGGGTAAAATTTTACCCCCCCCCCTCAGTTATTATCGTTCCAGCAAATTACGAATGCGTTTATCGGCACTAATCACCAAATAAATAACAAGACCCACAGCAAAAATATGCATCCAATCATTTAACCCAATGGGTGCGGTATGGAACAGTTGGTTCATGATAGGGATATAGGTTAGGCTCAGTTGAGCGCATGCCATGGCAAAAATCCCCCCCCATATCCATGGGTTGCTAAATAAGCCCAGTTTGAACATGGAGTGCTTAAGTGAGCGGCAGGTGAGCAGATAAAATGCTTCGCCCACAGCAAACACATTTACTGCAATGGTTCTGGCTTCCTCAATGCTTGCGCCTTGGTAGAGTGCCCACTTAAAGAGTCCAAATGCGCCTGCAAACAGTAAGCCTCCAACTAAGAATATTCTAAAAATTAATCGACCTTGAATAATGGGGGTACAGGGAGAGCGGGGGGCTTTATTCATAATACCTGGTTCACGGGGTTCAAAGGCGAGGGTCAGGCCTAAAAATACGGCGGCTGTCATATTAATCCAGAGCGCTTGCACGGGCAACACTGGCAGTACCATGCCCATTAAAACGGCGACCATAATGATTAAGCCTTCGCCAAAGTTGGTGGCGAGAATAAAGCTTAAAAATTTAATGAGGTTATCCAGTACGCCACGTCCCTCTTCAACGGCTTTTTTAATGGTGGCAAAGTTGTCATCGGTAAGCACCATATCGGCCGCATCTTTGGCGACATCGGTTCCCGTCATGCCCATGGCAACCCCAATGTCGGCTTGTCGCAGTGCAGGCGCATCATTTACGCCATCGCCCGTCATGGCAACAATGTCGCCATTTTTTTGCAGTGCTTCCACCAGTCGCAGTTTTTGTTCGGGGGTTACGCGGGCAAATACGGCGGTGCGTTGTGCGACTTGGATTAGAGCGTTACCCTCCAGTTGTTCGATTTGTGTCCCATTTTTAACGGTTTGATCGTGTGGGGTGTTGGTTGAAATCAGCCCCATTTGTAGGGCGATGGCTTTGGCGGTTTCGGCATGGTCTCCTGTAATCATTTTGACTTGAATGCCTGCATTTTGGCACTCTTGAATGGCGGTAATGGCTTCTGCACGAGGTGGATCCATCATGCCTTGCAGTCCTAAAAAAATCAGACCAGATTGTATGTTTGAGTGTTGAATTTGTTGTGTATTGTCGGGCAATATTTTTTTAGCAAAGGCTAAAACACGTAATCCTTGTTGAGCCATCTGCGCGACTTGATTTAAAACCGTGCTTGGATCAAGCGGAATGAGTTGTTGATTTTGGTCAAGCAGGTGGGTGCTGCGTTGCAATAGACTTTCAACGGAACCCTTGATGTAGGCAATAGGCTGAGGTTGGTTTTTTACACGGTGAAGTGTGGCCATGTATTGGTGTTGCGATTCGAAGGCGAGGGTGTCCAGTCTTGGGTATTGATTTGGGTGGGGGTGGCTGTTTAATTCGGCTTTGACGGCTGAAACCAATAAGGCGGCTTCGGTTGGGTCTCCAATAATTTTCCATTGATCTTCTTTGTATTTCAATTGCGCATCGTTGCAGAGTAAGCCCGCGAGTAGTAGCTCGGAAAGTACGGGTTTTTGAGAGACGTTTATGGGGTGCTCGTTGTGTAAAAATTGCCCTTCAGGCGTGTAGCCTGTACCTGTAACAGCATAATGCTGGTGGGCACACCAAAGTTGTTGTACGGTCATCTCATTGCGGGTGAGTGTGCCTGTTTTATCTGAGCAAATAATGGTGGTACTGCCAAGGGTTTCTACCGCAGGTAGGTGGCGAATAATGGCATGATTTTTTGCCATTCGGGCAACGCCAATGGCGAGGGTTATGGTCATCACGGCTGGTAGCCCTTCGGGAATCATCGCCACGGCAATGACCACGGAGGCCATAAAAAGGTATTCCCATGTTTCGCCATGCCAAAGCCCTACGCCAAATGTGATGACGGCGAGGGTTAGAATAACGAATAGCAAAATGTGGCTAAAGGTTTTGATTTTACGTGTGAGCGGGGTTGCCAGTAGCTCGGCACTGTTAATGAGTTGCGAAATTTGACCAATTTGAGTGTTATCCCCCGTGGTAATCACAATGCCTTTTGCCGTGCCGTAGGTAACTAAAGAGGAGGAGTAGAGCATGTTGGTGCGATCTGCCAGCGGCGTTTTTGCGTCGAGTTTGCCCACTTCTTTTTGTACAGGAACCGATTCACCCGTTAGAGCAGATTCGTCAATTTGAAGTTCTCGGCTTTGCAGCAGACGAATGTCCGCAGGCACTTTATCGCCAGACTGTAGCAGAACAATGTCGCCAGGCACAAGTTGTTGTGCATTGACGCGCTGTTTTTCGCCATCGCGTAATACATTGGCTTGGGTTACCAACGCTTTAGAGAGCGCATCCAACGCTCTGAGCGCTTTGTTTTCTTGAATAAAACCGATGATGGCATTGAGCAATACTACGCCAAAAATAACACCAGCATCCACCCAGCTTCCTAAAAAAATTTTGACAGCAATGGCGGCGAGCAAAATATAAACAAGGACTTGGTGAAACTGTTTTAAAAATCGTAAAATAGGCCCTTGTTGTTTTTGTAAGGTAAGGGTATTTAAACCATGCTTTTTTTGCTTTTGGTTAACCTCTGTTTTGTTTAGACCATGAGAGGGATGTGGATTTAATTTATTGAGAATACTGTTTTCTGAACAATGGTGCCATAATTTTTTGTTGGGTGACGCCATGTAAAAATGCCTATTAAAAGTAGAGATTTAAGTCTATTTTATTCTAAGAAGGTAAGTCAAGAAGGTTTGTGGAGAAATATGTGAGTAAAACAAAAGGCGGAAGCGCCTCTGGATCAAATAATCGAGCAGAAAAATTAGGAAGTGTGCGAATGATTGGAGGCGATTGGCGTGGTCGAAAACTGCCTGTTTTACAATCAGACGGCTTGCGACCCACCTCTGACCGAGTGCGAGAGACCCTGTTTAACTGGTTGCAATTTGAAGTGGCTGGCGCACGGTGTTTAGATGTATTTGCAGGCAGCGGTGCTTTGGGCTTGGAAGCCCTGTCTAGGGGAGCTAAAGAAACCATTTTTTTAGAGCTATCGGCACCTGTTGCCAAGCAATTGAAAGTAAATTTAACCACCCTAAAAGCAACGAATGCTCAGGTAGTACAAGGAGACAGCTTGCTGTGGCTTGAGTCTCAGCAAAGAGAAGGGGGGGGGGCAAATTTTGATATTGTTTTTATTGACCCCCCTTTTCATCAATCTCTGATGCAAAAGGCTGTGGATAAGTTGTTTACAAGTGGAGTATTTTCTAGTGAAGGGAGCGATACACCGTCTTGGCTGTACTTAGAGCAAGAGAAGTCATTGGATTGGCCAAATTTACCCGAAGGCTGGACGAGTCATCGAGAGAAAAGTACGTCACAAGTTCGGTTTGGGTTGTTTAAGAGAGTAGTTTGATGGAGGTTTAGAGTTTTTTAAACCTAAATTTTCTCCCCCCCTCCCTAGTAGAGGAAGGAAGAGGGGGGGGAATATTATTGGATGTTTTGAGATCATTCATACACGTAATGCTATAAAAAAAGAGAGAGCTTAATGTCGTTTTTTGAACTTGAACCGAGTGATATATCAAACCTTAACGATGCTGACTTAAGAGAGCTAGTGGGTCGCTTGTGCGAAGCAGAACGGACTCAGCAGAAAATTTCAGCTGCTTGCGTATTATGGGGGGGAGCACAGGAGGCAACAGATGGCGGGGTGGATGTACGCGTGAAGGATGATATCGGTTTTGTTCCTTGCGAAAATACAGTATTTCAAGTAAAGAAAAACAGCATGAGCAAAGCCGCCTGTAAAAATGAGATGCTCTATAAAGGGAGTTTAAATACCGTTATAGCAGATTTGGCTCAACAAAAAGGGGCATACATCATTGTTAGCGGAAAAGATGACTGTTCCGATAAAATGTTAAAAGATCGTATTAGCGGAATGAAGGAAGCCGTTGAAAGTTTGCCTGAAAAGAACGATCTTTTACTCGATTTTTATGGCCGTGATCGGCTGTCCACATGCTTGAGACAGTTTCCTGGTGTTGCTTTGTGGGTGCGCTCAAAGCTGGGTAAGCCTTTGTCTGGATGGAGTCCATTTGGACGATGGGCGACACCAGCGAATAAAGACGATGAATTTTTGCTGGACGATCACCCTTGTGTGATGGATGCAAGCGCACCACAAAAAGGCTTTGTATCAATCTTGGAGGGCATTAAATTGACTCGTGAAAAATTGCGAAACGGTGGGTGTGTTCGACTCATTGGATTATCAGGTCTTGGTAAGACTCGCTTTGCTCAAGCACTTTTTGAAGACAAGGTGTGCAAAGAGGCACTGCCCACTGCAAATGTAATTTATGCCGATTTAGGAGAGGATTTAACCCCTTCCGCATCAGAGTTAGTCAACTATTTAATGGCACATGATTTTTCAGCCTACGTGGTTTTGGACAATTGTCCACCCGATGTCCATCGTCGCTTGCAAAAGAAAATGGTATCCGAGTCATCTGCGTTAAGTCTTCTGACCATTGAATACGATGTTTCAGATGATCGACCAGAAGAGACCGACGTTATTCTTATCGAGCCTTCAAGCGAAGCGACTGTTTCTAAGCTGGTACAAAAAAGGTTTCCAAGTTTGGGGCGCATCAATGCCGACAAAGTGGCTGAATTTTCGGGTGGCAATGCACGTCTGGCAATCGCTTTGGCAAGTGGCGTGAATGCGGGTGAAACATTAACAAAGTTTTCTGACCAAGAGCTTTTTAAGAGGCTGTTTAACCAGAGAAAGGGAGGGGCTGATGAGAGCTTGTTTGAAAGTGCGGAGGTTTTATCGCTGGTTTATTCATTTAACATTTCTTCAACCGAATTTAATGATGAACTGAATGTTTTGGCGACCATGGGCGGGCTGACACGCCAAGTTCTACATCGTAACCATGCAGAGTTACTGAGAAGGCAGTTAGCGCAAAAGAGGGGGAATTGGCGAGCCATACTGCCACATGCGTTGGCAAACCACCTTGCGCAAAGAGCACTTGAAAATATTTCGCCTGAGGAGATCAATGCTGAGCTTTTTAAGCCAAAAAATATTCGACTGTTTCAGTCGTGTGCACATCGTTTAGGGTATTTACATGATTGTGAACCCGCGCGTCAGTTGGCTAAAACGTGGCTGCAAGCGGGTGGCCCACTGCATGATATCGCTTCTTGCAATGCAATATTACTCACGATTCTTACCTATATTGCGCCTGTATTACCTGAGATTGTATTGAAGGCTATAGAAACTGCATCGAGAGACCCCTTATTTTCATCAAGAAAGAATGCACATTTTTCTGAGTTTGTAGGTCTATTGAGGCAACTTGCATATGACGATGAAAGTTTTGAGCATGCCGCCTCGTTAATGTTGAAATTTGCTGAATCAGAAAGGTTTGGTGAAAATAGCTACAGTATAGTGAGTCAATTACAGAGTCTTTTTTCGTTGTATTTGTCAGGCACACAAGCAACCCCTGCACAACGACAGGCATTTTTGAATCGTCTATTAATTTCTGGAAAGCCAAGAGATTTGGAAATTGCTTCTGAGTTATTTCAGTCTGCATTTGATACAAATTGGACATCCTATGAGTCCTTTAGCTTTGGAGCACGTAGTAGAGATCATGGCTGGGAACCGAAAACAAATGCTGAAAAATTAGATTGGTACGTTGGTTTTATTCAGCTTTTAATTCCTTTTTTAGATTCAGAAAATGAAGAGTTTAAAAAATGGGCTAAAGGGCTGTTAGCCGATCACTTTAGAGGGTTGTGGAGTCTTGCGGGCTGTTTTGACATTCTTGAAAAGGTGGTAGCTAAGTACGCCAGAAGTGGATGTTGGCCTGAAATGTGGATGGCGATTAAAACAACGATCTCTTTTGATGGGGATGAACTCGCTCCTGAACTACGCACCAGACTTGACGCACTTGAGAATTTGACTGCTCCGTCAGACTTTTACTCAGAGATTGCAGCTTACGTATTTACAAATACTTATGAACACTGGGATATTGAAACTAGTGAAGTTAATGAAAAAATAATAAAGCTGGGCGAGCGTGCGGCCACAGGTCTTGACTGTCTTAATAGATTGGCTCCACGGCTTTGGGAGAAAGACATTGATTCGCTTTGGCCTTTTGGTAAAGGGCTTGCTAAAGGCAGTACCGATCCTCGTTTAACATTTGAGCTTCTTGTCGAGTTGATGCAAAAACAAGAATTAGAAAGCGTTCAGCCCGTCTTATTTAGCGGTTTTATTCGAGGTGTTTATGATGATAAGCCCGCGTTGGCTCAACAACTTCAAGAGCGGGTGTTGGAAATACCTGAGTTGAAGAGCTTTATTCATCTTTTATGGGAGACTCCGATAACGCCTTGGGGAGCAAAAAAACTGATTGAACTGGCTCAATTGGGAGAGGTTGAAGCTTGGAGGTTTGAAGGAATACGTTTTGGTGAGTTACATTGTTCCATCTCGGACGATGATTTGTTTGAACTTCTTTTAGTACTCAATGATTTGAAGGGGGGCGTGCTTTCTACCATTGCTATACTTAGTATGCGCTTTTTTCTTGATGATTACATACCGAGCGAAAAATTACAATTTATTGGACGACAGGCCATTTTGAAAATGCTTTCGATGCCTAGAGATGAAGTTAACCAGAATAAATTATATGGCATCAACCGTGTGGTAAAGGAGTGTTTATCTGGCACGGCACCCAAAAAGGAGGTTGTTGAAATTGTTGGCTTGCTTTGTGAAAATATTAAAGCTAACCGTCTTTACGGTAAGGGCTTTGAACAAATTATTGACGATCTAATCAAGAAGTTTCCAGAAATTATTTTGAATAGTGTTTTTGAAGGGAATGAAGATGAAGACTATTTTCATCGTGTTTTTTTCAAAGACTCATTTGGCCAAAGTAGCTCTTCGTTAAATCTCGTTCCCGTAGACCGTTTGATAAAATGGTGTAACGAAGATGAAGGACGAATTAAAAAAATAGCAAAGGTTATTTCTATTTTTCCCTCGGCGGAACATCCAAACCAAGTTCGGCTCAGCAGTCATATTAAATCGTTTTTAGAAATGGCAGAAAATAAGGCCGATATTGTTGACATAATCTTTTTCAAGAGGTGGCCAAGTAGTTGCACTGGATCGCTTGCAGATATTCTCGATATTCGGTTACAAGCCTTTTCTGAACTTTTGGAGCATGACTCTCCTGAGGTTCAAAAGTTAGCTCGTATCAAAATTCCTATTATCGAAGAATCAATTAGGAATATTAGAGCGATTGAAGCGAAAAAACATGCTCCGCACGAGCAGAGGTTTGAATAGGGGGGGGAGAAAAATTAAGATTGGATGAAGGTCTCATTAAGTGGTTTTATATTTTGTTGGTTTGTTTTAGTCGAGTTTTATTTTAAGTTCAGGTAAAATTACGCATAAGGGGGGGTAATTTATCTAGCTTAAAAATAAAGGGAATGAATCTCATGAAAAAAATAGCACTGATTTCGGTGATGGCCATGGCACTTTCTGGTGTTGCTTGTACAAGCAATGATGTGAAAGATAATAAGGTAAGCTGGGGATATACTGGCACAACGGCAGCAATTCATTGGGGAGACCTTTCGTCTGAGTTTGCTACCTGTAAAACGGGTAAAGAGCAGTCTCCGATTGATATTATTCCAATGGTTGATATTGCTCAGTCTGAGATTCAGTTTGATTATCACACGTCTCCAATGACTATTTTGAATAATGGGCATACGGTTCAAGTAAATTTTGATAAAGGTAGCTCTATCGCTTTTAAAGGGAAAACGTTTAATTTATTACAGGTTCATTTTCATACACCATCAGAAAATTTTTTGATGGGTGAGTCTTACCCTTTAGAAGCGCATTTTGTTCATGCATCTGATGCGGGTGATCTGGCTGTAGTTGCTGTTCTTATTAATGAAGGTCAAGCGAGTGATTTTGTTCAAAAAGTAGTTGATCATATGCCAAGCTCTAAGTCTGAAGCTAAAACCATTGAGGGCGTGACGGTAAATGGGTTGAACTTTATTCCTTCACAAGATGGGCATTTAGGTTTTAAAGGTTCTTTAACCACGCCACCATGTACAGAAGGTGTTCAATGGTTAATGATGAAGGCTCAAACCACTGCGTCTAAAGCTCAGATTGATGCTTTGAACTCTGTGATGCAAGAGAACAATCGTCCTGTTCAGTCTTTAAATGGTCGCGTGGTGCATAAGTAAGCTTTTTGTCTTAATTTTAAAATCGCAGCATAGCCTGCGGTTTTAACTCGTTGTTTTAAATTTCCTCCCCCCCTCTATAGTATTTCTTTTATATTTTAAATTCTCAGTTAGAATAACTGCATAATTTTATCTATTTGCTAGGAACGAGTATGTCTATTATTGCAGTCTACCCAGGAACCTTTGACCCAATTACCGAAGGACACATGGATTTAATTAAGCGTGCCGCACGGTTTTATGATCGATTGATTATTGCGGTGGCGGATAATCGTACTAAAAATACCTTGTTTACGCTGGAAGAACGGATTGCTTTGGTTAAAGAGGTCTTGGCAGGTATTGAAAATGTAGAAATTCGAGGTTTTAATACGTTGTTGGTGGACTTTGTGCATGAGGTGGGAGGTAATGTGCTTCTGCGTGGCTTACGTGCCGTGTCGGATTTTGAGTATGAGTTTCAGCTTGCTTCAATGAATCGAAAATTAGCGCCCGAAATTGAGACTATGTTTATGACTCCAGCAGAGCAGTATGCGTTTATCTCTTCGAGCTTGGTTAAGGAGGTCTCTGCATTGAGTGGCGATGTTTCTGCATTTGTTCACCCTGTGGTTGAGCGGGCACTGAAAGGTAAGCGTTAGGTCTTAATTTAGCCCTTCTTCATGAATCTCATGCATTTGTGTTTCAAGTAAATAGGGGATTTGAATTTCTGTACCGTCTTTTTGGTGAACTATAAGGGTAATTTTCCATTGCATTTTTTCTACGGTACAGAAGGCAAGCATAGTGGTTCCAATATAGCGTCCTGTATCCCCATCAGGAATTAAAGTGACACGGTTATAGCCCATGTACATATTGGCACCTGAAATATCCAGTTCTATTTTTTCAGCTTGAATATTTTTGACATTAAGCTCAATGCCCAGCGGCATGGCGATGGGAATGGGGTCGGGGCTTATTTTTAAACGAATGGATTGTTCTCCGTTACTTGCTAAGCAGGCTTGGTTGTGTAAGCTACAGTTTTCTACCATAGGCCATACCGTTACATTTTCACTGGGTGTTTGGCCATTGCATGCGGTGAGTAGTAGGAAAGACAAAAGGAGTAACGTTTGTTTTAAGGCAGGCTTAGAGAAGAGAGAGGGGAGTGGTATATTTAATTTTAACATTCTTGCATCATACTGCTTTTTAAAGGCTTGCTCAATAGAATTATTTACGTATTATTTTAGGCACGAAAATTCGGATGATTTTTGATGAAATGAACGGAAACTAAATGCATAAAAAAATATTGTTTTTCTTGGTCTTATGGGGCGCTACTTTTAGTTTGCATGCATCCGTATCTGAGAGTGTTCGTATTGCGGTTGCGTCGAATTTTTTAGCACCCTTAAAAAAAATGGCAAACGAATTTACCCAGCAAACAGGCATTCCTGTCTATCTTTCAAATGGTGCCAGCGGAATGCTGTACGCTAAAATTAAGCGGGGAGCACCGTACGATTTGTTTTTTTCGGCCGATTCTCGGCGACCTTTATTACTTGAAAAAGAGGGTTTAATTGAGGAGGGGAGTCGATTTACCTATGTAATCGGTCGCTTGGTGGCGTGGTCCCCCGATGAGGCGAAAGTTTCGGCCGACCTGTCTAAATTAGATCCTTACAATCCTGCATTGCGCTATCTTGCCATGGCCAACCCTAAAACCGCACCTTACGGTGTTGCGGCGATTGCGGTCTTAAAGCATTATGGTGTGTATGAATCGCTCTTGGCGCAAAAAAAAATAGCACGGGGTGAGAGCGTCGGCAAGGCGTATCAATATACCGTAACAGGAAACGCGCAAATTGGCTTGGTTGCTCAGTCGTATGTTCTTAATCCTAAGCATCCCGTGAAAGGTCAAATATTTGAGATTCCATCCAATATTTACCCCCCCCTTAACCAACAAGCGATTATTATAAAGGGCAAAAAAACAGCCGAAGTGGTTCAGTTTTTAAGGTTTTTTCGTTCCGATTATGCTCAAAATAAGATACGGTCATTAGGGTATGATCTTCCGTTAACTCAAAAGGATGTGCAGTGATTTACGGGGATATAGATGCTTGAATCGGTCGATTTTCAGCCATTATGGATTACATTGCAAGTGGCGCTTTATACCACTGTAATTTTGATTGTGATTGGAACGCCCCTTGCGTTGTGGATGGCTCAAATTAAGGGGTCTAAAAAAGCATTGTTTGAAGCGATGGTTGCCTTGCCACTAGTGCTACCCCCTACGGTGCTAGGATTTTACTTATTAGTGAGTATTGGGCCAGAAGGGCCGATTGGTGAATTATGGGCCTCTTTTGGTTTTGCTCCATTAACGTTTTCAATGACGGGACTGGTCATAGGTTCTGTTCTGTACTCGCTTCCTTTTGCCGTACAACCTTTAATGCAAGGATTTGAACAGCTTGGTAAGCGTCCCGTTGATGTGGCCGCAACACTGGGTGCGGGGTCTATCGACCGATTTTTTAGTATTATTCTCCCCTTAACACGTCGCCATTACTTGGTTGCTGCCACCTTAACGTTTGCCCACACGGTAGGAGAGTTTGGTGTGATTCTAATGATTGGAGGCAACATTCCAGGGGTAACTCAGGTCGCCTCCATTGCGGTTTATGACCACGTTGAAGCAATGGAGTATTCGCAAGCGCACGTACTTTCCGCAATTATGTTGGTAATGAGCCTTCTTGTATTAACCATTGTGTATGGATTAAACCGAAAAATGGAAATTAAGGGCACGAAAGGTGGCGAAAGGTGAGTTTAAAAGGTAAGTTGCATTTAAATTTAGATACTTTTGCTTTAGATTCGGGCGAGTTTGAGTTTCCCAAAAAGGGGGTGACAGCTATCTTTGGTCGTTCAGGTTCTGGTAAAACCACGTTGCTTCGTTGTTTGGCAGGGCTTGAGTCTGAAGTATCGGGTCAGCTATCGTTTCAAGATCAAATTTGGTTAACCGACGGACGGCAAACTCCGATTCATAAGCGAAAATTAGCCTATGTCTTTCAAGAAGCAAATTTGTTTTCACATCTCAATGTTGAAGACAACTTACGTTATGGGCTTAAACGTCATAAGGTCTCTGTGGATGGCGAGGTTTTTATTCACTTTGATCAAGTGGTTCAGTGGTTAACACTCACAAAACTTTTAACAAGACATTCGCATACACTTTCTGGTGGTGAAAGGCAACGAGTTGCGATTGGGCGAGCACTGCTTTCACAGCCTAAAATTCTGTTAATGGATGAGCCAATGGCTTCATTGGATTTGTTTGCTAAACGCGAAATTTTGCCATATTTAGAGCGATTAAGAGATGAACTGGCGATACCTATTATATATGTAACCCATTCACCTGAAGAAGTTGAGCGTTTAGCGGACTTTGTTCTATTTATGGAGCAAGGAAAAATCACCCATTTTGAAGCGATTGAGCAAGCGCTTAATCGAACGGGTACTCCCTTGTACCAAGAAGAAAACCCTCGTTCCGTTCTAAGCGCAAAGGTCGAGTCCCATGATGACGAAGATGGTTTAAGCTGTTTAAAGGTTGGCAGTGAATTTTTATGGGTGCCAATTATCTTTAAAGAAGAGGGAGAGCGTCTTCGAGTTGTGGTGTCTGCCCAGCAAATTAGCTTGTTGGCAGTGAAGCCTGATAAAAGTTCGGTGTTAAATCATTTAACAGTGACGGTAAAATCTATTGAAGATGAGGATGACCATAGTGTATTGGTGCATTTAACGATAAAAAATAGCCCATGGCCGCTTTTGGCAAAAATAACAAAACGCTCTTTGCGACGACTGGAATTGAAAGAGGGGCAAGAGTGGATTGCTGCGATAAAGTCCGTTTCGATATTAAATTAGCCCATTTTGTGTACAAACCTGTGGATAACAAGTGCACAAGCAAGCCATGTCATAAAAACATTAAAAAAAGGTGAGATAGGGGTTGCGTTGTAGCTAGTATTAGATAGAATACGCCCCGTTCCGAAGCAAAGGCTTTTAAGTCAGAAGCTTCGAGGCCGAGAAATTATATAGACAGATCGAAATCGTGAAAAAAGTTTTCAAGAAAACAATTGACACGAAATGCGTTTCAACTATATAATAGCTGGCTTACCGAGAGAGAAAGGCAGTATTGTTTTAACTCCCTCGAAGAG
>JAMOLY010000313.1 GCA_027068835.1 Thiomicrorhabdus sp.
TTTTGTGTATTAAGGTAGGGGGGGGAGAAAATGTAAAGGATTTTTATCCCCCCCCTATCGTTTGATTTCTCATGATGAGCCTAAAAAAGGTACAATGCCCTAACTTTATTTAAATTATGTATTTGGAGCGTTATTGTGTTCAGTATTGTTAAACCATCCTTTGCCCTATTTTTAGTGGCATTTTTTACGTTGTTTACTATTTCTCAGGCGGCGGAAGCCAAGCGATTTGGAGGAGGTAAAAGTTTTGGGTATTCTAAATCGGTGCCTTCCAAGTCATTTGATAAATCGTCTTCTAAACAGCAAGCCGCACCAAAAGCCGCGCCAGCCGCAGCGGGTGCCTCAGGTGCTAAATCGCGCTCAGGTATGATGGGCATATTAGGTGGTTTGGCCGCAGGTGGTTTATTAGCCGCTTTATTTATGGGCGGGGCTTTTGAAGGCATTCAAATTATGGACATCTTGCTGTTTGCCTTGCTGGCGTTTGTGTTGTTTAAACTGTTTAGGCACTTTGCAGGCCGTCGTAATACCGCGCAACCACAGCCCGCTTATGACCATCAATACGAAGCGGCGGCCGAGCGTTCGGCCACGCCAGCGGAAGAAGCGCCCGTTGTACAACAGCGTGTGGTCACCCCTGAATACAATCCAAAATCGGGTGAATCGATCTTTGGTGCGAACCTAGGTAGTGCACCAAGTAACGACGCAACAGCGGTAACAGATGCCCCCGCATGGTTTAATGCCGAGCAATTTGTAGAGGGTGCGAAAGAGCATTTTATTACACTGCAAAAAGCATGGGACTTTGCAGATTTGTCCGAGGTAAAATCTTACTGCTCGCCTGAATTGTTTGAAGCGATTAAACAAGAGATGCAAGGTGTAAAAGCGGGAGACAATCATACCGTTGTGGACACCTTAGATGCAGAGATTGCCGATATGGCTATTGACGATAATTACTTTATTGTAAGCATTCGTTTCAGTGGCTTCATTAAAGAAGGTGTTGCGGAAGATGCACACGCATTTAATGAAATCTGGCACATTCGCCGTTTAGCGAATGATGAAGGTACTTGGCAAGTGGCAGGGATTCAGCAAAATAACTAGAGGTTTGTGACGATGGCAATATTTGATGCAATGAAAAAAAATAATCAGAATGTATTGCGCTTTATGGCCGTGGGTTTACTTTTTTTTGTGGCATTAACAGGCTGTAGTAAAGCCCCCGTTACTTTAACTTCGGTACAGTTTTTAGAGAATCTTGATAAAGGGTCGGGTAACTTTGATCGAGTTCTGCAAATTTGTTTTTCAGAACCACTTAAGGATACCTACTACCATCGTGTGGCGATTGTGACCAAAGAGAATGTTAAAATTCTTGGCGGCGGGTTTTTAAAGCCATTGGCGTCAGACCCAACCAGTAAGTGTCATTTACGAAATGTGTACTCTTACATCAATAAAGACTCGCCCGTAGAGGCGCGACAGTTGATTAAGGACTACGTGAAGGCAGGTAATGTAAGCCAAGTACTGATACAGGTTTACAATGAAAAACCCAAAGCTAAAGAGTTACCGATTGCTGAAAAATTATTTCGAGATTTATAAAATAAAGTGGTAACGACTCAGATGGCGCCTGAAAATGGTCAAATCAAGGCGAAAAATATGAGTTTACACCTGTAAATGATCATTTTTTAACACAGAGTTGACCTTTTTCAGGGGCTAGCTGAGTTGTTACCAAATTGTTTCACGTGAAACCCCAAAGCCCAGTTAATACTGGGTTTTTTTGGTTTAAAAGGAAGTTATGACAAACGATCGGATTGCCGACTTAACCACGCTTAACCATGCGCTGGGTCAACCTAATGTTTCAGGCGTGTATAAAGTGATTCCTGAAGATTTTATTGTGGAAGAGCAAATTGCGTTTGAGTTAAGTGGCGAAGGTGAACATCTTTGGTGTTGGGTTGAAAAAAAAGGTGAAAATACCGATTGGGTCTTGCAACAGTTGGCGAAATGGGCAGAAATTTCACCTGTCAAAGTGAGTGTCGCAGGTCAAAAAGACCGCCATGCGGTTACGCGACAATGGTTCAGCCTTCACCTTCCTAAACAAAAAGACCCATCTATTGAATTATTTAATCTGGACAATGTCTCGGTTTTAAAGACGATTCGTCACCAACGAAAATTACAAAAAGGCGGTTTATCAGGCAATCGTTTTACCGTCGTGATTCGCAATATTCAGGCTGTTGAGGGGGGGGGAGAAAATTTAATCGAAACCTTGCAAACGCGTTTAGAAAAAATTAAATCACTCGGAGTTCCCAACTACTTTGGTGCACAGCGTTTTGGCATTCATGGGCGCAATATTAAGCAAGGCATAAAATTGTTAGCGGGTGAATTGCCAAGGGTGAAACGTAATCAAAAGAGTATGTATTTATCCTCAATTCGCTCTTGGATGTTTAACGTGCTGTTGAGCCAGCGAGTAGCAAAAAGCAGTTGGAATCAATTGCAGTTAGGCGATGTTTTACAACTTCAAGGCTCTAATAAATGGTTTTTAGACGATGGTTCGGCTGAATTAACCGATCGAGTCTCCGCATTGGATCTTCATCCAACGGGTGCTCTATATGGAAAAGGAGAGCTTGCAACCACGCAAAAAGCATTGCAATTAGAACAAGAGATTGCGCACGAATTTTCGCAATGGATGTTAGGGCTAGAAAATTATGGCGTAGAGCAGGCTCGAAGAGCGTTAAGAGTGTTGCCATTGGGTTTTGAATGGCGGTGGATTGATGGTAACGTCCCTTTAAAAGAGTTGGATAGTTCATTGATTGAATTAGAAGGTTTTGCAGTAAAGCAGGACAGCCCTGCGTTGCAGCTTTCATTTACCTTGCGTTCAGGCAGTTACGCCACGATGGTTTTGCGGGAGTTGTGTCAGGCAAGTGATTATCAAGAAATATTAAAGAGCAGGTTACGTTTATCAAGTTAATAAAAAACCGCCTTTTGGCGGTTTTTTATTAACTTGAATTTATTCTGAATATTAGTTATGTAGGTTAAAAATCTGCCCATTCATCATCACTGCTTGAGCTAGATTGACTGGGTGCAGGCGTTTGTAAAGCCGCGGGTTTTGGCGTTCTTTTTTGGTAAGTTTTAATGGGTTCTGCTGTCTTTTCGATTTTTACAGGGGTCGATGCAATTTTGGGTGGGGGTGCTCCCATATCTGAAGCACCAAGCACTTCTTTTTCGAGCTGTGTAATCAGCACAATAACGTCATCGGATTGTCGAATTAACGCTTCAATGGCTTGGTTTGCAGATTCGATTTCGTTATCATGTTTAAAGTTAATGATCTTACCAATTTGAGCATGCAGTTCTTTGTGTTTTTGGTTCAATTGCTGGAAGGTATTTGAGCTGGCAAACTGTTGTCCCTCTTTATTAATCCAGCGGCCTAATGCACAAAGATTTGGATCTTTTGCAGAGGCGGGGTCAAAATTGACTTCAATGTCATTAACGTAGGCGCGGGCTTTAATGCGCCACTGTTTGTGGCCTCGACGTGCGCCTTCAAAATCAAATATATTGGGATTGTTATGAGTCGCAGCGCCCGTATCGTTAATTACGAAGGTATCAATATTTTTTTGCATGAGCTTCGATATGCCACCCAGCTCTTCTGAGGTAGCGGCGGTCTCTTCAACCAGCGCGGCATTTTGTTGTACAGCGGTATCAATGTCGGTAATGGATGAATTAACGAGGGTCACTCCTTCACTCTGTTCATTACTGGATGAGGCAATTTCGGTAATGATTTGTTCAATGTTTGAGATGGACTCTACAATTTCATTAAGCGAGTCGCCAGATGCTTTAACGTGAACGGTTCCTTCAGACACTTTTTTAACCGTATCCTCAATTAACCCTCGAATGTCTTTGGCGGCTTCAGCAGACTTACCAGCAAGGCTACGAACTTCACTGGCTACCACTGCAAATCCTCGGCCGTGTTCGCCTGCACGAGCCGCTTCTACGGCAGCATTCAGTGCCAATAAGTTGGTTTGGAAAGCAATGCTGTCGATTAAGCTAATGATGTCATTTATTTTTTGGCTGGAAGTGTGAATTTCTTCCATGGCCTCAATGGCTCTGTGCATCACCTCAACCCCTGTACGCGCTTGATTTGCGGATGTTTGGGTCATGTTGGACGCTTCGCGAGAGTTGTCTGCATTTTGTTTCACAGCCGCGGTCATCTCTTCCATGCTGGATGCGGTCTCTTCTAATGAGGCCGCTTGGTTTTGGGTTCGATTATTGAGATCAATACTGCCTTGGTAAATTTGCTCAACGCCACCGTTTACAGACTGTGTTGCAAACTTGGTTTGTAGCATAAGGGAGTTTAAGTTTTCCATGCCAACGTTTAAGCTCTCTTGAAGCAGTGCAAAGCGTCCTAAATAGTTTCCGTCTAACGTTTTGGTTAGGTCTCCTTCTGAGAGTGAAACCGCCAATTTTACCGTTGCATTGATGGGTTCTTCAATACTGGTGATCAACTCATTAATGGACTGGCTAAGTTCTTTAGAAACGCCTTCTACACGGCTTAAATCAATACGGCTATTGAGTTTTCCTGCTTTGGCGGCTTGAACGGTTGTGTTTACCTCTTGTAAGAGTTGGACTTCGGCAGACATATCACGCCATTCTGCAATGGTGGCGGTGCGTATGCCAGCACGATTAAAGACAGGGATCACATACAGCTCAAGGTGGGTGTCTTTGATGGCTATTTTACCAAGGTAGGGTTTGGTCAGTTTATTGAGCAGTCCTCGTTGATGGGATGGGTCTTTGTGAAAAATATCAATGTTTTGTCCAAGCAGATCGGATGTTTTAAAGTGCGGCAACACCGATTGCAGTGTGGGCTCTTTATCTTCTAAAAAAGAGAGCATGTGCCCATTCATGTAGTTAATATTAAGGTTGGCATCCGTGATCATAATATTGGTGGATATTTGATCCATTGCGGTTTGCAATAAGCGTGCTTGATCTAACTGGTAGGCCGACTCTTCAATTTGTTCTCGTGCGGCTAAGTAAACGGATCGCATGGCTGTTTTTTGTTGACCAA
>JAMOLY010000314.1 GCA_027068835.1 Thiomicrorhabdus sp.
GGCTTGCTTGAGTATTTTCATTATTTGGCTGTCTGTAAATCGTGATGTTTTCATAAAATTTCCTGCCCGTTTAGGGTAATTGAAATTCTACTTTTAAATTCGTTTATTTTTCGGGGGGATTACAATAGCCCTCAGCACCACTGAGCATGGCGCAGATGGTTAAAACAAGAATGTCGATTAAGGAGTGAAGCTTTTTTCTTTCAAGTCGTGGGTCTTTGATGATTGAAAAGCTGTCTTTAATGCTATTGTTCACGAGAATTCCTTATTTTAAATAAAGGAATGTCTCATAACTTGCGTATTTAGCAAGTTATTTTTAATGCGTTGGCCCTGCCCCCCCCCTAAAAACAAAAAAGCCCTACTGACATATTTTAATATGACAGCAGAGCATTCATTAATTCGTTACTACAATTTTTTAAGGGTTAGCGTCCTGTATGCCCAAAGCCACCCTCTCCACGCTCGGTGGATAGCCCAAAATCATCAACCTCTTCAAAAACAGGTTGAATCACAGGCACAATCACCATTTGGGCAATTCGTTCGCCCACTTCAATAGTATAAGGCAATGCTCCACGATTCCAACACGATACCATTAATGGCCCTTGATAATCTGAATCAATTAATCCGACTAAATTTCCCAAGACAATACCATGTTTATGCCCCAAGCCAGAACGCGGCAGTAACATCGCAGCAAACCCTGGATCATCTAAATGAATGGCCATCCCCGTTGGAATTAAAATGGTTTCTCCTGGTTTAATCATCGTTGTTTGATCCACACAAGCCCGTAAGTCTAACCCCGCAGAACCCGCCGTTCCGTAATGCGGCAGTTCAATCTCTTTTCCGAGTCTTGGGTCTAAAATTTTATATTCTACTTTAATCATTCATTTACCTTTAATCTGCGTCATTACTCATCTGCAACATCTACATACTTATCTTTAATTTCTAAAATTTGTGGCAGTATTTTTAAAAAACAATCCACCACTTTGGGATCAAAATGTTTGCCTTTTTCAGCTTTAATTAACTCAACCGCATACTCAATCGATCTGACTTTTTTATACACTCTAACCGACGTTAAAGCATCAAACACGTCTGCAATGGCAACAATGCGACCGCACAATGGAATATTATCTCCTATTAAATTATTGGGATACCCTGTGCCATCAAATTTTTCATGGTGCGTTAATGCAATATCATGCGCTAGCTTTAAAAAGTCTGAAGCGTGCCCCTCTAAAATTTTAGAGCCAATCGTAACATGTGTTTTCATCACCTCAAACTCTTCATATGTTAAGCGACCTGGCTTAAGCATGATCTTATCTGAAATACCTATTTTTCCAATATCATGCAATGGTGCGGCGATCCGCAATCGTTTTGCAAATTCATGGTCTAATCCAAGCTCTAGGGCAATGAGCTCCACAAATCGACTCACTCGTTTAATTCGTGCACCCGTTTCATAATATCGATACTCTGATGCTTGAGCTAAACGCGCCATTACTTCTTGGTAATCTTCCGCCATACCTTCCGATTCTGGTGCAATCAAATTTTCTAAGTGGTGACTTTGCTCTGCTAACGGAGCCTTAAGCTTCTGAATTAAACCACGATGATCTAACTGCATTTCGATACGTTTGATCAACTCAATCGAATCGAACGGTTTAATCAAATAATCCGAAGCACCTGCTTTAAACAGAGCCACTCTAGATAATTTATCTCCATCATTGGTTAGCATAATAATCGCTGGCTTTTCGCTTTGTCCTGTCTGTGCAATCAACATGCCTAAAATCGCAGAACGATCCTCTGAAACCTCAAGATCCAACAGCAATAAATCAATTGGATTATCTGTCTCATTAAGCGCTTCAATAATTTCAACAGGATCACTTAAACTGCTAAAATTTTGAAAGCCCTCTTGCCTTAATGCACGAATAATCTGCATCGAACTGACGGGTTGATCGTTTAAAAGGACAATTCGCATTTGATAAATATCAATTTGATCCAACACACTCACTCCTTAGTTCCTGAATTGCACTTAATAACTGAAACCCTAACGATTTCTTAGAAGCTTCAGCAAACGTTTGAACAGTATTTAAGGTCATTAACGTCACTTGATTCACATCCGACTCAAACCCTTTTGCACCCTCCCCCACTTCATTGGCGATAATTGCATCTAATTTTTTTCGTGCCAATTTTTCTTTTGCATAATCCAATACATGGTCGGTTTCAGCAGCAAACCCAATCACAAAGGGTCTATTTTTTTGTTGCGCCACCCAAGCCACAATGTCTACATTTTGCACCAAGGAGAGAGAAAACGATGTCTCTTGCGCTTGCTTTTTCAGTTTCTTATCGAGCTTGTGCTCAATCTTAAAATCCGCCACCGCTGCGGCACTAATAAAATAGTCACTGTCCGCATAGTGTTTTTGTACCGCACTGAACATTTGATCCGCCGATCGAACATCTACCACTCGCTCAATATGCGGGGGGGGTAAAATTTGAACGGGCCCGGAAATGAGTGTGACGATTGCCCCCAATTTTTGAGCTGCCTCTGCCAAGGCAAAGCCCATTTTTCCCGAGCTGCGATTTCCAATAAACCGTACAGGATCAATATCTTCAAACGTGGGGCCTGCCGTAATCAAAACTCGCTTGTCTTTCCAAAAGCTTTGTCCCTTTAAAAACAAATGCTCTAACTCTGCTTTTTGTGCGATTTTTTGCTGAACGTAATCAAAAATAGCTTGAGGTTCAGGCATTCGACCCGAGCCGATATCGCCACACGCTTGCTCCCCCTCTTCGGGCTCCAAAACGTCAAACCCACGCTGCTTTAATTGGCTTACATTCTCTTGCGTCGCGTCATTTGACCACATTAACAGGTTCATGGCTGGCACGACCATAATTGGCTTGTCGGTTACCAAGCATAACGTGCCTAATAAATCTTCTGCTCTGCCCATTCGCAATTTGGCAATGGTTTCAGCCGTGGCGGGTGCAATTACAATTTGATCTGCCCAACGAGCCAGTTCAATATGTCCCATGCCCGCTTCTTGATTTTGATCAAACAAGCTGTCTCGAACAGGGTTGCCAGATAACGCTTGAAAAGACAACGGCTGAATAAACTCTTTGGCTCCTGCCGTCATCACCACTTGCACTTGATAACCCGCTTTCACAAACAACCGAGTGAGCAGCAAACTTTTATAGGCGGCAATTCCCCCCGTAACACCTAATAAAATATTCATGTTATGTTCATTTTTTAGTGGCTCTATTTTTTCTTAGCAATGCCAACCATGATACCGATTTTTATTTTATTATCACCTTAAAATTAAGAATAATTTGACCCCATAAAATTGCGTACTGCATTACTCTAAAATCAACCCATCCAACGGAGAAAACGCTATGGGGCGACCTTCTTTAACTGCGACACCAATCGTACGTCCAGACACCATTAATTGTTCACGCTCTTTATGATAAATATTCTGAATAAATGCATACTTGATACGAGAAATTTTTTGAACCTCTACCGTTACATAAAAATCATCTTGTGAGATCAACGAACATTTATAATCCAACTCAGAACGCACCACCATTAAATTAACCCCCTCCTCCGATAATGCAGAAAAATTGAGCCCTTTTTTCAATAAAAATTCATGACGCGCATGTTCCAAATAGTTTTGATATACACTATTGTTTACTACCTTTTGTAAATCACACTCATAATCTCTTACGCGTAGGTATAATTTATACATTTAATTCAAACTCCTTTAGGGGGTCGTTAATGTCTATCACAAACTGGCACGAACATGATCGACCACGCGAAAAACTCTTAAACTTTGGCGCTCAACATCTCTCAGATGCAGAACTACTTGCCATTTTTTTACGGGTGGGCGTTAAAGGCAAAAGTGCCGTCGAACTTGCCCAAACCCTTTTAAACCATTTTGGCAGTTTACATGCTTTACTGAATGCCAATCAAGAAGATTTTTGTCAAATTAAAGGACTTGGACAAGCAAAATATGTCCAATTTAAAGCACTGCTTGAACTCTCTCATCGATACTTTAAATCCGAACTCAGCAAAGGCTCTTCGTTTAATGACCCTGAAAAAGTGGCACGCTACCTCGAGCACAGCTTAGCCTTTAAAAATCGAGAGTCTTTTATCGTGCTTTTATTAGACCAACAACATCACCTCATTCATAGCGAAACCCTTTTTACTGGCACCCTAAATCAATCTCAAGTCCATGTAAGAGAAGTACTCAAAAGCGCCTTAGACCATCATGCCGCCGCCGTTATTCTGGCACACAACCACCCTTCGGGCGACCCAACCCCCAGTCAATCAGACCTCCAACTTACCCAAACATTGACCGATGCACTGCAGTTGGTTGAAATAAGGACACTCGACCACATCATTATTGGCGACAATGGACGCTGGCACTCTTTCGCACAACACCAACAAATTTAAAGGCTAAAACTTAACGCTTGCAATTTTCAGTCGTTTCGGGGATAATCCGCCTTCTTATTTTTCCCAGTGGAGTTTTTCGTTGCGAAAAAATAGAGAAATATTCGAATATTTTTTAAATATACAAGATTAAATTAATCCAGAAGAACGCTTTCAAAAGAGGCCTCCAAAGAAAATTTGTCTTAACACTTATATAAGGGATTGTGAAATGTCTAAAGTATGCCAAGTAACAGGAAAGCGTCCTGTAGTCGGTAACAATGTCTCTCACTCTAACCGTAAAACCCGTCGTCGCTTCTTACCAAACTTGCACACGCATCGTTTTTGGCTAGAAGCTGAAAGCCGTTTTGTTAAATTACGCGTCACCGCTGCGGCGATGCGTACGATTGACAAAAAAGGCATTGACGCTGTGATTGCAGAGATGCGTTCACGCGGCGAAAAGGTTTAAGGAGACAGCCATGCGCGATAAAATTAAACTACAGTCTACA
>JAMOLY010000315.1 GCA_027068835.1 Thiomicrorhabdus sp.
GGTAAGCACTGTTTGATAAATTGCGCTTCTTTCTCACCATCGTGTGGATTCACATAAATTTTCATACCTAACCACAATTTCACTTTTTCTTTGAACGAATATTTTTTGTGCCAGCTATCATTTTGAAAAAAATCAAAACCAAACAACGTTACCGTGCCATCACCAATTAAACGCCGAACCATATCAACCGCCATACACCCTGTTGAAGGTCTTGCGCCCAAGGTGTCATATAATAACTGCCACCAATCGAGAGGATAAAAATAAATTTTCTCCCGTGCTTGATCAGAAACTAAATCACGGTTTTTAGGTGACATCCACATCACCTTAAACTCTTTTTCTGCCAACACATCTATTTTTCTTTTTTTACCTGACACACATAGCAAATCCAGCTTTGTGCCAACACTTTTCTTCATCTCTTCTGGCAACTGCCAAGCATCATTCATTCGAATAACCACGTCATAATCATCCACATCAAACTGCTGACCTAATACATTGCGTGAATTTCCCACCAATGCAACCCGCTTTCCCTGAATCAAGGATACAATTTCAACAACTTCTTTCATTTTTTAATCATCTCCTAAAATACGGTACTTGATACAAACGGGGCAATGTTATCTGGCACGACCACATCAATTCTTAACGTTTCACACAACGTAGCCATTTTTTTCGAATAGTCATCATCACTCACTTTCATCATGACAACATTGGCGTTTTCATCTATAAAACGAGCGAGTAATATCGTCGTTGACATATCTCCAATCACACGGCACTGTTGTAAAAAAGGCAATAACATTTCAAAGCTCACTTGACTCGGCAACAACAAAGCGCCCATTTTTTGTACGTTTAAAATATCTTTTTTGCCCGTAACTGGATGGTATTTCACGCCTACCTTTAAACCTTGTTGATGCAGTGCACCTAAAAGCGTTTCTATTGATTGTTGATAACCAGGTATTTTTGAAAAAATAAGCGGATTCGGCAACGTAATTAATACATCAAGCGCTTCTATTTGTTGTACGTTTAAAGACTCTGCCTGCAATATTTGTTTTGCAAAGTCCCCCACTGATTTTAAAGCTTCTTGATTTGGCAGTATCTGAATCGCACGGGTCGATTGCAAAAGAGCCGTGCGTTGTTTAGGATACATCAACCAAAGTTCATCTACCCAGCGACTCGCACCGATAGTTAAAGGTGGATCATACCAAAACCCATAACTTAATTTTTTAAACATCGCATCAATATAACGTTCTGTTTTTTTCTTAGACGCGGATCGACCTAAATACGAAAAAACACCGTCATCTAAATAACAGCCTACACAAGCTTTATACTGATTTTTAGCTTCTTGCAAAAAAAACTGACCCAAGACACTGCGGTCATTGCCCAAAAAAACACGATCAATCGCCAAATGTTGAATTCTATTTCGCATCATAACAAATTGCGCTTTTCGGCGTTTAAGCAATGCCCACCCTTTCAGCTCTCTGCCTGCAAACATTTCAACACTTGCAAAAGGCGTTAACGTCTTATGAAGAGGCGAATAAAAATTTAAGGGGTTTTGGGTATTTTGGTCAATAAAAATAAGGTGGCTTTCTCGGTCTTTGTTCGTATACGCAAGCAATAAAGCCCAAAAAAAATGCAGGGTTGAAGACACCAAATAAACATCTACTTTTTTAATCATCCAATGGCCTATTTACCTTGAATTCAAGTACAGGAGAATTAGAGTTCAAATCGGCTATCGCGTTAAAGTCATTTAAAACCGTTACTCCAAACGATAAAAATAAAGCTCTAAAATCACTTTCAAACTCATTTTTTTCAGGCAAGACTGCAATGCTTTGTATATCAGGGCGCAACCATTTGGTCGTCAACAACGTCGTCCCAACATCCCCCACCACAATGGCTTGAGGCTTTAACATAGGCAATACAAACTCAAATGCCAAGCCAGAGGGCATCACCCAGGAGTTTTCATCGTCCTGTAAAAAAAGTGGGTCCAGCTCCTTGGTTCTCGGATGATATTTAATGGCAACCCGCTTACCCTGTTTGTTTAAAGCCCCTACAAAGCGCCCAACGCGCTCAGGATACCCTAACATTTTTTTTATATTATTCGGGTGGGGAATCAACACCACGACATCAACCTCTTTCAAGCGTTCAATCGCAACATCCTTTAAGCCAAACCCCTCACAAATTGCACGGCTTATTACTTGCACATCAAGCGATGTAAACCATTGGGTTGGCAACGCTTGCTTTACCTTAGCATTTAACGCATCAATGCTTCGGTCAGGTTGAAACAGCCACGCTTGCTTAATCCACAAAGAACTCCCTACCAATCGCGGCTCTTGCCACCAGTGCCCATACACGATTTTTTTTAAAACACTATTTACACTGTCTTTTAACCAATGACTCTTTCGCCCTGCATAAGAGTACAAACCGTCATCCATGTACCACCCTTCCACCGAAGAGGCGTTTGACAGAGACATGTGCATCAAATATTGAAACTCCACTCGACGATCACTGCCCGTTGCAATCACATTTGGCTGAAATTGTTCAAACCAGCTTGCTAGCACCGTAAAATTTTTTGTACGCTCCGCTTTTTTTTGCCAGCCCTTCGCGATTCCAAGCGTTAATTCAACCTTTTCAAAAGGGCTGTTTTTCCATTGCTGAAGTGCTTTAAAGTACACATTATTGTCTCGATTTTTTTGATCAATTAAAACGATTTGAGAAATTTGTTCTTTCGACAAAGTCGATGCATGCGCCACGGCAACCAAAACATTTAACGGCGTAGACGGTAAATAAAGCACCTTTCTTTTAGACATTTGTTTAAATGAAGAGACCATTAGAGATGCACAGACCTCATAATATTCTGAAAGACATCTTCCACACTTAATCCTTGCAAAGAACGCATTTCAATCTCTTTATTAGGAAACTGCTTTAAATAATCGGGCGCACACGGCGATTCTAATCGAACCACCTTTGTACCATCCGCCCCCACTAATTTAGGGTCGGTCACACGATACAGCACCACCATCGGCACATCCAAAGCTGCCGCTACATGCGACAAACCCGTGTCCACCGACACCACACCTTTGGCCGTATTTAATAATTGCGCTACGGTATTTAAACTTAACGGTTTTTCGGGCACCCATGATTTATTGGACGGCGCAGAACTCGCAATGCGATTTGCTCGCAAACGTTCTTCTTCATTGCCCCAAGGTAACACCACCTTTACCCCTGCCGCATGAGTCAATGCCAACAACTCCATCCAATACGCCTCTGGCCAGTATTTACTCTCCCAAGTGGTGCCATGTAAAAAGACAAAATATTCCCCCCCCCCTAATGCCTCCATTAATATCTTCGGTTTTGACCAGAGGGAGGTATCCAATCCATAATGAATCACTTGATCTTTTGCCAGCTCGTAATCCAATGCTTGAGCCATCAATTGCCGTAATCGTAAAATGGCGTGTTGTGCTTTCGCTACAGGGTATTTTTTTTGATAAAACAACGTCGCCAACGGCTCTCGTGCACTCTGCCAATCGTACCCTGCAATAAGGGGGGGGGGGACTTTTTTTTCTCTGGATTTTGCGGCCTTTTTAGCCACTTTTCTTGCCACCCAGACACTCTTAAGCAAGCCTTGCGCATCCAAAATCAGATCGTACTGGGTTTGATGGATCGTCTCAAAAAAAGCGTTCATCGCTGGACGGGTTGCCTTAGACCACGGTGTTTTTCGCCACTTACGCAGCTCAACCGAATAGACCTTATCCACCACGGGATGCCAAGCAGGAATGTCTGCAAAGCCTTTCTCCACCACCCAATCCACCGTCAAGTCAGGCAGTGCCGCTTGTGCATCCGATAAAGCAGGAAAGGTATGAAACACATCGCCCATTGAGGACATTTTAATTAACAATATGCGCACGTATGTTCTCTATTGCCCCCGTTTCATTAACCAAGTTAAATAGGCCGTCACCCCCTCTTCAACGGTTTTAAAGCGCTTATCGTACCCTGCTTCACGTAAACGTGTATTGTCCGCTTGCGTGTAACTTTGATACGCGCCTTTTAAGTGCTCGGGAAATGGAATATACTCAATATCACCCTTGCCATGAAAATCAATCACCGCTTGCGCCACGTCTTTAAACGGTTGCGCCTTAGCGGGACCTAAATTAAAAATCCCTGACTTATCTGGGTGCTCAGCAAACCATAAATTAACCGACACCACATCGTCTACATAGACAAAATCACGGGTTTGCATCCCTTCACCGTAACCATCATACGCACCAAACAGTTTGACATTTTCACCCGCTAAAATTTGCTTGTGTAATTTAAACGCCACACTCGACATATCACCCTTGTGCTGTTCACGTGGCCCATACACATTAAAGTAACGAAAGCCCACAATTTGGCTTTTTGCATGAGGCAAAATACGGCGTACATATTGGTCAAACTGAAACTTAGAATAGCCATATACATTTAATGGCTTTTCATATTGACGTTCTTCAATAAACGTAGGGCCATCGCCGTACACCGATGCAGACGAGGCATATAAAAAGGGAATATCATGCTCTAATGCATAATTTAACACGTCTTTAGAGTATTCATAATTGTTGTCCATCATAAACTTACCATCCCACTCGGTGGTCGAAGAACACGCACCCTCATGGTAAATGGTGTCTATTTGTGGCAAGCCCTGATCGGCAAACATACGTTGCTGAAAATCTTCTTTGTCTAAATAATCCGCAATGTCACAATCGGCAATGTTCATAAATTTACGGCCATCGCTCAAATCGTCCACCACAATAATGTCCGTACGCCCTTGCTCGTTTAAGGCCTTAACGATATTACTGCCAATAAACCCTGCACCACCTGTTACTACGATCATAATTACATACCTACCCAACGATTATAAATGATAGCGCCCCAAACCAGTACAGCCATCCCAATTGCCAACAACACCGCAGCCGAACCTTGATCCTTGGCTCGACCTGATAACTCATGATACTCATCACCCACCCGATCCACCACCGATTCAATGGCGGAGTTTAACAACTCGACGATTAAGACCAAACACAATACCACAATTAGGGCAACCACTTCGAACACGCTCTGCCCTAGCCAAAATGCCACGGGCAATAACAGCACACACAGCACCAACTCTTGACGAAATGCCGCTTCATGTCGCCAACTGGCGCTCATACCCTTCCAAGAGTAGCCCATGGCGAACCAAACACGTTTTAGCCCTGTATGGGGTGACTTCATTTCATTTCCTTATCGAGAGACCTTGACAAAACTTATAGAGTACGGAATAAATTAGAAATTGCAATTCTATCATTTAGCCCTGTTAAAAGGGTAAAATAGCGCCTATTTACATAATTTTTCAAAGAACGCTATGGCACAACTCAATACACCGTGGGGACGGATAAAAGCCCACTTGGAAGCTTGGTTTATTGACCATGAGCTTTTACGCTTTCTATTCCGAAATTTTTACGCCCTATCAGACAAGGCTTACCGAAGTAATCACCCTTCACCCTCTTTTATCAAGAAAATACATAAAAAGCAGGGCGTTAAAACCATTATAAGCCTACGTCGAGCCAATACCACTGGACAGTATTTATTGGAAAAAGAAACCTGCGACCAATTGGGGATTACACTGTGCCATGTTCCCATGTCATCCCGAAGTATGCCTAAAGTTGAAAATATTTTAAAAGCAAAAAAAGCACTCGAAACCGCTCAATACCCTATTTTAATTCATTGCAAATCAGGCGCTGATCGTGCGGGACTGCTCTGTGTACTTTACGAACACCTTATTGAAAAAAAGCCCATTGAAGAGTCGTTAAAACAACTCAGTATGAAATACGGCCATTTTCGCTGGGCAGAAACAGGTAAACTTGATTATTTCTTTGATGCCTTTTTAGCGTTTCAAAAAGACAATCCAAACATTGAATTTATAGATTGGGTCACTCACCATTACGATAGAATTGCGCTCAACGATTCATTCCAAAGTGCTGGCTGGGCAAATATTGTCGTTAACAAAATATTGCGAAGAGAATAATCCATGTTTGACCGTAAAACCATCGCCCTATACCGTCGTTTATTAAACTATATCCTTCCCTTTAAAGGACTTATTGCCATCACTTTAGTGGCCTTAGTCATCATCGCCGCCATGGAACCGGCCATCGCGATGGTGCTTAAAAACTTAGTCGATGAAAGCCTGATTGCTAAAAATCCAGACTCTTTTGTAATGATTCCACTTTTACTCGCTGGCGTTTTTATCATTAAAGGCATTGCAGAATATTTTAGTAAAGTCTTTAGTCAGTGGATTGCTCAAAAAGCTATTTTAGCCATTCGAGCCGATATGTACCAAAAAATGCAACGCTTACCTTATGCTGTTTTTCAAAATTATGGTACGGGCAAGCTCATGTCCAAAATAACCTACGATGTCCCACAGGCCAGTAACGCACTGTCCACCGCTTGGGTCATTATTATTAGAGACTCATTAACAATCATTGCTCTCGTAGCTTACTTGCTCTATATTTCTTGGCAACTCACGTTAATCATGCTCGTTATTGGCCCAGTTGTCGCCTTTATTATTGATAAAACCAGCAAGCTAATGCGCAACTCCAGTAAATCAATGCAGCAAAACATGGGGCAACTGACGCATCAATTAGAAGAAGGCTTAACCGCACATCAAGACATTAAAATTTACGGTGCCGAAGGATACGAACAAAAACGATTTAAAGATACTGCTACAGAATTACTTAATAACTCTATGGCCGTCACCAAAGTGTCTGCTCTTAGTGTTCCACTGGTACAAGTATTAGCTGCCATCGCACTGTCTGGCGTTGTTTATATTGCGATGAAAATGTCCGCAGAAGGACAGTTTACACCAGGAGAGCTACTCGCCTTTATTACCGCCATGGCTCTCACTTTTGAACCGATGCGCCGCCTAACCAGTATTAACGAAACCGTACAAAAAGGCATGGCGGCCGCCGAAAGTATTTTTGAACTGCTTGACCAACCTAATGAAACCAATACTGGAACAGGCACTCTTACGGCACTCAAAGGTGAATGGCAGTTTAAAGACGTTCAATTTCAATACCCAAACAGCGATAAACCCGCTTTACAGAACATAAACTTAATCCTTCCTGCAGGTAAAACAACCGCGTTGGTCGGACAATCGGGCAGTGGTAAATCAACCATCGCCAACTTAATGACCCGATTTTACGACACCACGTCAGGCGAAATATTACTCGATAACACCAATGTTTTAACGCTTGAACGACGTTTTTTACGTGAACAAATTGCACTGGTCAGCCAAAAAGTCATCCTGTTTGAAGACACCATCGCCGCCAATATTGCTTATGGACAACCAGACATTTCCAACGAAAAAATCACTCAAGCGGCAAAAGATGCTCACGCATGGGAATTTATTGAAAACCTTCCGATGGGGCTTCAAACCAACATTGGCGAGAATGGCAATTTACTGTCGGGTGGACAACGCCAGCGCATTGCCATAGCCCGTGCCTTTTTGAAAAACGCCCCCATTTTAATCATGGACGAAGCCACCTCTGCACTTGATAACCAAAGCGAAAAAATGATTCAAAAAGCAATGGACATTTTAAAGAAAAATCGTACCGTCATCATCATTGCACACCGTTTAAGCACCATTGAAAACGCCGACAATATTGTAGTACTCGACAAAGGAAAGCTCATTGAACAAGGCTCGCACGCCACGTTATTAAAGCAACAGGGGCCTTACGCCAAGCTCTACCAAAAAGGAGAGGATATTGATGGCTAAACAAGCCGCCAAAAAAAAATGCCCCCCCCCTAAAACGGCTCCCACATTTGAATCGCATTTTCTTCTACCCAACTACTGGGGAATTTGGCTTGGCATTGGCCTGCTTCGTCTGCTTAACCTTGCCCCACTTCGCTGGAAAGCACCGATTGGAAAAATACTAGGTAAGTTACTGAGCAAGCTTTCATCTAAACGAGAGCGTTTAGTCGAAGCAAATATTCAGCTCTGCTTTCCTGAAAAAACGCCTGAAGAACAACGTACGATTGTACGCGAACACTTTGAATCGCTTGGACTGAGTTTAATGGAGATGGGCTTTGTCTGGTGGGGCGATCATAAAAAAAACCACGCTCACGCTAAAGAGCGTGAAATGGTGCATTTCATTGGTCAAGAGAATCTCTTTGCAGCACAGCAACAAGGCAAAGGGGTCTTAATTTTAGCCCCCCACTTCACCACCTTAGAGCTGACAGGACTATTTGTCTCTTTTTTAACCAACTACCATGCTGTCTATCGTCCACATGATAACCCGCTTATGGACTACCTCATCGCCAAAGGGCGTGCCATCGCTTTCAGTGATGGCCGTAAAGTCGTCCCACTCTCCAACGCCAATACGCGCCAAATGCTTAAAGTGCTCAGAGCGGGCGAAAGCATGACCTTTCTACCCGATCAACGCTACCGTGCCAAAGGCCATGTGGTGGTGCCATTCTTTAATCACGACACCAAAAGCAACCCCGCCACCTCCAAGCTTGCCAAAATGACTCAATGCGCTGTAGTCCCCACTTTCACTCGCCGTATCAAACCTTTTCAATACGAAGTCGAATTTCTCCCCCCCCTTGACCACTTTCCATCAGGCGACGACTACGCCGATACCCTACGACTTCACCAACTCTATGAAACGGAAATACGAAAAAATCCTGAACAATATCTGTGGGTACATAATCGTTGGGACTTAAAACATCAGACAGAGCCTAAACGAACACAAACTTAGGAGCGTATTCGAAATAACCTATAGAAACCTGCTCTTTCACTCCTAATATTTATAAATATCACGACAACTTTAATCCGTACCACAAGCAACAAAGTTGTCATAACTATATAAAAATTCGATATGATAATACCCAACTCGTCACTACTCAGTCAGTAGTTGTCAGATTATCCCTACAAACTCAAAGCTTGGCACTATGAACACAGAAATTAAAGAAACAAAAAAAAACGGCTGCCTTCGTACACTAGGCATCATGCTCATTACCGTCATCATTTCAGTGATCGCCACTATTTTTGTACTCAATTACTACCTCTTTCCAAAACAGCTCGAACCAGTTGAATTGAGTTCGCGTGAAACAACTGAGCTCAATCAAAAACTCAAACACTTTGGCTTACCCGAACTCGCGCCCTCAGACAGACATCCCAATACCTTAACGCCAGAACCCTATACCGAAGTTGGCGCTAAACGTGAAATAATTTTTAGCGAAAAAGAACTCAATGCTATGCTCGCAAAAAACACCGACCTTGCTAATAAAGTCGCCATTGATTTGGCGAATAACCTAGCCAGTGCAAAAATGATCATCCCCCTTGACCCCGACTTTCCAATTTTGGGAGGCAAAACACTTAAAGCCCATGCTGGCGCAGAGTTAGCTTATGCCAATGGACGACCCATCGTGATATTAAAAGGAGTAAGCGTATGGGGTGTACCCATTCCAAATGCATGGCTAGGCAACCTTAAAAACGTAGACCTCGTCAAAGAATTTGGAGGAGACGAAGGTTTTTGGAAATCTTTTGCCGATGGCGTTGAAAACATAGACATAGAAGAAGGGCAGTTAAAAATTAAGCTAAAAGAATAATGCTTGCTGTAATACTCATGCCTTTTGATTTAAAGCTACTACAGATACGTTTATAGAGATTGCTGTCTGTTTTTAACTCTCGGACAAACCTCACAGGAGGCTGCTCCGAGAGGAACAGTAAAAACTAATCAAGCAACTTTAAATATCTATCTGCAATTTTAGCTGGCAGAGGAATGTAACCGTCTTTTTCCACTCCTGCTTGACCTTGCTTAGAGAGCACCAATGTTAAAAACTCTTTAACCACAGGGTCTAAAGGTTTATTTGGTGCTTTGTTAATGTAGACATAAAGAATACGTGCAAGAGGGTAAGAACCATTGACTGCGGTTTCTTTATTCACTTCAACGTATTTTTTACCTGCTTTTTTAGCCAACGGTAACATTTTTACACCCGCTGTTTTATACCCAATACCAGAATACCCAATGCCATTTAACGAGGCTGAAACCGATTGAACCACTGAAGCTGAACCAGGTTGTTCATTAACACTCGATTTAAAATCTCCTTTACACAGGGCTTTCTTTTTAAAATAACCGTAAGTTCCAGAAACTGAATTACGGCCATAAAGCTGAATTGTTTTATCTGCTAAGGATCCTGTTACACCCGTATCACCCCACGTTGCAATGTCATTTTTTACACCACATTTACGCGTTGAAGAAAAAATAGCATCTACTTCTGGAATGGTCAGCCCTTGAATCGGATTATCTTTATGCACGTAAACCGCAAGCGCATCAATTGCAACACCAATGGCCGTTGGTTTATAACCGTATTTTTTTTCAAACATCGAAAGCTCTTTTGCTTTCATTTTACGACTCATTGGCCCAATACTAGAGGTTCCCTCTGTCAATGCGGTGGGGGCTGTCGATGAACCCGCTGCTTGAATTTGAATGTTCACATTTGGATAAACACGTTTAAATTCTTCGGCCCATAAGGTCATTAAGTTTGCAAGCGTATCCGAACCCACTGAAGATAGGTGGCCTGAAACACCTGACACTTTTTGATAATCATTAAGCTCTGTACTGCTTGCGCTCGATAACGCAGGGGCAATCATCGTTGCTGCTGCAAGTCCAAGTGCCATAACAAGTTTAGAATTTTTCATGCTTGTACTCCAAAATAATAAATAATTTACATATTGTCTTTATCACAACGTCTATTCTAGCAATGCTTCGTAACGCTCTCTTGACACAAATATGACATGTTTATGACGATCACGGCAAAAGAATCTAACGACTCAGTAAGATAAGCACTATAAAAAATCACAACGGAATACTGATCCCTTACCGACTTGGCTCTGTATTTTCAGCTCCGAATCATGTCTCTCCAGTACATGCTTTACGATTGCCAAACCTAGACCTGTCCCGCCACTCTCACGTGACCTTGCTGTATCAACGCGATAAAATCGTTCTGTTAATCGACTCAGGTGCTCCTTGGATATACCGATCCCTGTATCTTCCACTTCAAAATGTGAACCTAAAGTATCAGAGAACCAGCGAACTGAAACTTCTCCCTCTTTTGGCGTATAACGAAAAGCATTGGAAATTAAGTTGGTAAATACACTTTTAAGCGGCTCTTCAACCCCTTTTAACGTTAAACCCTCTTCAATTGAAAAGTAAATATCATAATCATTTGAGTAGAGATAACGAATATCCACTTCGATATTTTTTAACACCTCATCAACCTTAACCACTTTTGTTGCATTGACTAAGGTGTCCGATTCAATTTTAGACAGGGTCAACAAATCTTCAATAATCGCTTGCATTCGTAATGATTGATGGTGCATCTGCCCTAACGGTTTTTCCCAAAAATCTGGAATTTGATCCGTCATATCAATCATCATTTCTAAATAGCCATTCACAACGGTAAGCGGAGTACGTAACTCATGTGAGGCATTAGCAACAAAATCTTTACGAATTTTAGCTAAATTATAAAGCTCATGCACATCCTCAAGCATTAACAAACGATGCCCATGATAGTAATCAAAAATTTCACAACGGTAGGTTCGAGTTTGCCCCATAAAAGCCTCTAAGAACAGTGGTTTTTCAAACTCTTTTTGTTTTAAATATTGAATAAATTCAGGCTGACGCACCAAGGTTTCCAGTTTTCGCCCCGTATCACTGGGCTTAATCGAAAGAAGGGTTTGCGCTGCGTTATTAAACCACTCAATTTTATGATTTTTGGTTAAAGAGACAATGGCAATGGGAAGCGCCATAGAAGCGGCATGAAATTGCTCGGACTTACTGTTTTGTAAATCGGCACGCTTTTCCAGCGTTCGTCGCTGGCGAGAAATAAAAAAACATAACGTTTGCCAAAAGCCTGAACTGGGCGCAACAACATCAGAATCGCCGCGTAGCCAAGCTTCAAATTGATATAAACTCCAAACCTGACGTGCGACATATAGCACTAGATAAAGAACAATAATAATGACCCAATGCCCTGTAAGCCAAGCAAAAAACAGAAAGATTCCCAGCGAAAGGGCAATCCATATTAGCTCACGGGAAATGGCTTTAGATACAAGGCTACGCGACATTAAGCCATCCTTTTTTTAATCGATCGAAAAACGATACCCAGCCCCCCGAACCGTTTGAATCACCTCTGCACGCTGTACAGGTTCTAAAATTTTTCTAAGGCGACGAATATGAACGTCCACCGTTCGATCTTCCACCACCACTTGCTCACCCCACACATGATCTAATAGCTGCAAACGTGTAAAAACACGATTAGGGCGACTCATAAAAAACTGCATCAGTCTAAATTCGGTGGGTCCCAGTTTAACCTCTTTACCAGCCACGGTAAAACGATAACTGGCCAAATCCAGTTTAAGATCGCCTTGAACCAAGGTTTCCGAAACATGAGCATCCGAATTCTCTCGCCTTAAAAGCGCTTTTAAACGAGCGACCAATGCGCGAGGTGAAAACGGTTTAACCACATAATCGTCCGCACCTGCTTCAAACCCTTGTACTTGGTCGTTTTCTTCCCCCCTTGCAGTGAGCATAATAACGGGCATACTTGCAAACCGTTCATGCTTTCGAATTCGTTCAACCAAACTCACTCCAGATACGCCTGGAAGCATCCAATCCAAAAGCATGCAAGCAGGCACATTGTCATTCAAACTCTGCCAAGCCTGTTCGGCATTATGTGCCTCAATGACCTGATAACCTGCGGAAGATAAGGTGAAATTTAACATGTCACGTATCGCCGCTTCATCTTCTACAATCAGAATCGTCTCAACAGACATGGCAATACTTCCTTATATTTTTTCTAAAAACTTGGTTAAACGCTCTTGATCCATATTACGAACGTCTTTTCCTTGCACTAAATAAATAATACTTTCCATAATATTTAATGCGTGATCTGACAAGCGTTCACTGGCACGTAACGCCGTCATGACCTCTAGCAAAGATTCTACATTTTCAGGGTTCTTTTTAAACTGTTCTGTTACATTTTTACAGGCTTTTTCATATACATGGTCGACCACGTCTTCTTGATCTAGAATCGACATCGCATCTTCCGCAGAAACACGAGCAAACGCATTCAGTGTTACTTTCAGCATTTCACGAGAACGAGTGGTAATATCAACCAGCTCGGCATAACCCGCATAATTGGCACAAACGCCAGGGTCATTTTTATGAAACTTAATGACCAACTTAGCTAGTTTACAGACTTCATCGCCCATTCTTTCTAAGTCAATGGCAATACGAATGGTAGCCAAAATAAGACGTAAATCCGATGCGGTCGGTTGCTGACGTGCTAAAACACGAATACACAAACGGTCAATTTCCATCTCTGCTTGATTAATCACTTTATCAAACCGAACCACCTCTTTAGCAACCTTTGCATCCGCATTCTCCAGTGCTGAAAGAGCCATATCGAGCTGATTTTCAACCATGCCCCCCATTTCTAGGATGTGGTTAAACAACTCTTCTAAATTACGATTTAATTGGTTCGATATATGTGAACTAAATTCTTTTTTTTGCACAATAAGGCTCCTTTACAGGGGGGGGATAAAATATTTTTAGGCATTGATAACCAGTGCCCTCTTAGCCGTAACGACCTGAAATATAATCCTCTGTTTGTTTTAATTTAGGGTTTGTAAAAAGCGTGTCTGTATCCGTATATTCAACCAAATCCCCCATATACATAAACGCCGTATAATCTGAAACACGTGCTGCTTGTTGCATGTTATGCGTAACAATCAGAATCGTAAACTCTTTTTTCAACTCAAAAATCAGCTCTTCTACGGCCAGTGTCGAAATCGGGTCAAGTGCCGAGGTTGGCTCATCCAACAACAAAACTTCTGGCTTAATCGCAATGGCTCTTGCAATACACAAACGCTGTTGCTGCCCCCCTGACAAGCTCAGTGCATTATCATCCAAACGGTCTTTAACTTCATCCCAGAGGTTTGCGCCACGTAGTGCCCATTCAACGGTCTCATTTAAAAGCTGTTTATTCTTGATGTTTTGCAGTCTCAGCCCGTAGCAGACATTTTCAAAAATGCTTTTAGGAAATGGGTTGGGCTTCTGAAACACCATGCCTACACGACGACGCAGTGCTGATACATCCATGCTTTTTAAGTACACATCTTCATTATCCAATAAAATGGTACCCTCAACACTCACAGAGTCAATCAGATCATTCATTCGATTAAAGCAACGTAACAAGGTCGATTTACCACATCCCGATGGCCCAATAAATGCTGTAACTCTATTTCTTGGTAATTGCATATTCACGCCAGTTAAGGCCTGTTTAGAACCGTAATAGAGGTTCCAATCTTTGACTTCGATTGCAATATCTTCATTCTCTAAAGATAACTTGTCTGACGCACGATTCATTGAAAAACTTTTTAATTCTGACATGAGTATTCCTTAACCTAAAATCTTGTAATTAATTTCCAAGCGACTTATAACGCTCTCTTAAGCGATTTCGAATCATAATTGCCCCCAAGTTAAGCGACACAATAATTACCACAAGCAACAAAGAGGTTGCATACACTAATGGCTGAGACGCTTCCACATTTGGACTTTGGAAACCAACATCATAAATATGAAACCCTAAATGCATAAACTTATTTTCTAAATGAATAAATGGCGCATTAAAGTCCACGGGAAGTGCGGGTGCAAGTTTAACAACTCCCACCAACATCAACGGCGCAACCTCTCCCGCGGCTCGCGCAATGGCTAAAATAAGCCCTGTCATAATCGCGGGCGTTGCCATGGGCAAAACAATTCGAGTAATGGTTTCAAACTTTGTCGCACCCAATGCTAACCCACCTTCTCGTAAAGAGCGAGGAATACGGGACAACCCTTCTTGAGTTGAAACAATCACCACAGGTAAGGTTAACAGCGCCATGGTTAGGGAAGCCCATAATAAACCAGGCGTTCCAAACACGGGATTAGGCGCAGCATAGCCATAAAACAGATCATCTATGGAGCCCCCCAAAACATACACAAAGAAACCCAATCCAAAAATACCAAAGACAATGGAAGGCACCCCCGCTAAATTATTAATAGAAATCCGAACCAATCTTAAAAGAGGACCATTTTTAGCGTATTCTGACATATAAATAGCCGCTAACACGCCCATTGGGGTAACCAAAATGGTCATGAGTAACACCATCGTTACCGTACCGACAATAGCAGGAAACACCCCCCCTTCGGTATTAGCTTCACGTGGATCTTCTGTTAAAAAGTTTCCAATGGAACCAAAGAAAAACCCTACTTTTGAAAGCAAAGACATATTGTTCGGTTGCCAAAAACGTACTACTTGTTTTATTTTGACGGTAATTTTTTGATTACCCGCAATGGTTAAGGTCACCTCTCCTAACGAATCCGCTTCGTCGTGCAAAGCTTGCATTGAAGCTTGAAGCTCTACAAATTCCTGATTCAACACTGCTCTTTGCGTTTCAAATTCAGATTCCGTTTGAGCATCGTACTCACCTTTTAACTCAAGCTTTTTTTGATCTAAGCGTAGCGATTCAATTTGATAGTTAATCCTTCCCATAACGGTTTTTTCGATGTGGTGAATTTTTTCATGCAATGCATTGCCTTTATCAGCCAGATCATCCAGAACTGACTCAATATCTGTCCCTGTTGCAATCGTCTTTCCATTAACCGTTAAAGACTCAAAATAACCGTATACATTGCCCCACTGATAGCGTTCAATTACCGTAATGTTATCTGCGATTGTCACGGACTCTTCGTTTAAATCTCTTGAGTTGACCCACTTAAAATCAATGCCATAAATATCTCGATTCCCCGTTTTAATCAGGTATTCAGGAACCTCATGAACAATGGTGGGGTCATTTTCATCCGCCACAAGCTTAAGTTTGGTTTTATGAAGTTCACCCACCACCTGCTCAACCTGACCATTTGCATTAGTCACCTGATAGTCATGCACATTATGTGGCCAAAAGTGTAGCAACCCTTTATAAGCGATCATCGCCAACAAGCCAAAAACCAGTACCAGACTCACACTTACCGCAGAGGCACTAAACCAAATCCAATGTTCACCTTTATTAAACCAACTTTTCATTGCACTACTCCTTAAAGTGAACTGTATTTACGGCGCATGCGCTCACGCACAATTTCCGCTAACGTATTAAAGAAGAAGGTAAAGACAAACAGTGCCAAACCAGATAAGAATAAAACACGATAATGAGAACTGTATACCTCCGCTTCGGCCATCTCTACCGCCAAGTTGGCCGACAACGTTCGCATACCCTCAAAAATATTCAGCTCCATCAACGGCGTGTTTCCTGATGCCATCAAGACAATCATCGTCTCGCCCACACCACGACCAAAACCAAGCATGATTGCAGAAAATATACCAGGGCTTGCTGTCGGTAACACCACACCCACCATCGTCTGCCAACTACTGGCACCCAATGCCAAGGAGCCATTAATCAAATAGCGTGGTACATTATAAAGTGCGTCTTCTGCCACCGAAAAGATGGTGGGAATCAAAGCAAACCCCATCGCAAAGCCAATCACCATCGCATTACGTTGGTCAAAGTCAATGCCTGCTGAATAGGTTAACCAATGGCGCATGTCCCCATTAAAAAAAGTATTTTCAAGCGGTTTGTCCATAGACATGGCAAAGTAGCCCAATAAAAATACGACAGGAATCATCAATAAGGTTCGCTTACCTTCTGGCACCAGCAAACGAATGGATTTTGGCAATTTAGACCACGAAAAACCAAAGAGCAAGATTCCTACCGGCACAACAATCAGCATGGCAAAGAACCCAGACAGGTTCGCTTCCATCATCGGTGCCAACCACAAACCGGCCAAAAACCCTAAGATAACCGTTGGCAACGCTTCAATTAATTCAACCGAAGGCTTAATCCACTGGCGTGTTTTTGAATCCATAAAAAAGGCAGTGTAAATGGCGGCTAAAATCGCAATCGGTACGGCAAACAGCATGGAATACATCGCGGCTTTAATCGTACCAAAGGTTAAGGGTGTCAAAGACATTTTAGGTTCAAAATCTGAGCTAGCCGAAGAGGACTGCCAAGTATAACCTGGCTCATCATAGCCCTCATACCAAACCTTACCCCATAAACTTTTAAAAGAGACGTCTGCATACTCACTTTCTACATTATAAGTCACCACTTGCCCAGACTTTGTCTCCAGCAATACACCGTTGGCACGAGGCATAATCGAGACGAAAGATACCCCTTTCTCATCCACTTCAACACTCTCCAAGTGCCTTTCTGAAGTGGAGTGAAACAGATCAAGCTGTCCCGCCTGATCAATCGTCGCAAACCCTCTGCGGGCATGCTCAATCGCAATCATAGTAACGGGGTTATCAGACACCTTAAATTGACGAATTTTTTGCAATTGAAATACATTGTCTTGATTACGTACGGGAAACCATTGGAACACAAAGCCCTGTTCTGTACCCACCATTAAAGAGTAGTCACCCAATAAAAAACGAAGGGTTGAAATTGAATCATTTTGAGATAATAGGCTCACTTCTTGAACAAGTTCAGGTAATTCAATATCAGAAAGATCGTAATAGTCCGTTTTTCCACCTTTAGAAACCAAATACAAGTTACGCATACTGCCATCTAACAACAAGTATTCAACATCAATGTGAGATTCAATGCGTGCCTCACCCTCTTCTGATAACATAAGAGAGTCATCTAAAAATGACGATTCCGCCATATAACTTTTAACATGTACTTGGCTCTCACCTTGTTCTTGGAAGGCCACGACTAAGGCCTCATCACTTAAGCGCACGGCTAATTTTGAGATCGCACCATCGGCTAATTCAACAGGTTCGTCACCAAAAGGGTATTTAATTTCAGGCGAAATGGTTTTTACATCATTAGGGTAGGTCACTTTATACCCATACTGAGCAACAAGAAAGGTTCCATCAGATAAACCAAAGGCCAATATATTTTGAGATTCATCCACAATAAAGAACGAGCTAATTTCCGCACCATTCAAAGGCAGGCTCTCTTCACTGCTTACAAGCCCACTGTCCAGATTAAAGCCAATGAGCTGTCCACTTTTTGTAAAACGAACCGCACTCTCTTTGTACTCATCCATGCCATAATAAAGCGTTTCATCTTGAACTGAACCAGGTATATCAAAACTGGAATGCTCCTCTACCGTTGCCGAAGTAAACAGAGGCGCAACCACATACACCAAAAAAAACATAATCAGTAACACAGCCGTAATAACCGAAATACCGCCAAAACTAATGCCATAACGCGCAAATCGATCTTTAAAATTTCGAATTCGAATTCGACGGTCAAACTTTGGACCTTTTAAGACGCGCTCTAATTTTTGTTCAATATTTTTATCCACAATACTATCAACTCAGTAAGCCTTAGATTTTTCGAATTTTACAACTTAATTATGCCGCTTATATGACATAAACATTACAATTTACTTCGTACAAACACTGATGCACCAAATAAAAAACATATCGCACCATTTACGTTCAAACAAAAGACTCGTATTTATTACACTGCTCCATGAATAAAAATCATTATTCCTAATGAATCAATCACTTAATTCGTTTTAAAAAAAACATTCGCTTTTTGGCATATTTCCCGCTAACATCAACGGGATAATTTTTTAATTTTAACAAGTCCTAAGTCAGGAAGAAGGAAGAAAAATGTCTCAAGCTATTTTCGATCTCATTAAAGAAAATGATGTAACGTGGGCAGACCTACGTTTTACAGATACGCACGGTAAAGAACAACACGTCACCATCCCTGCATCCAGCATTGATGAAGACTTCTTCACCGATGGTGAAACGTTTGATGGTTCTTCTATCGCTGGCTGGAAAGGCATTCATAACTCAGATATGATTCTGATGCCTCAAACGGATGGCTTTGTTCTAGACCCTTTCACCAATGATCCAACCATTATTATTCGTTGCATGGTTGTTGATCCGTCCACCATGGAATCTTACGAAAAAGACCCACGTGGCGTGGCTAAAAAAGCAGAAGCATACTTAAAATCAACCGGAATTGCGGACATCGCCTTCTTTGGTCCAGAGCCTGAATTCTTCATCTTTGATGACGTTCGCTGGGGATTAAACATGTCGGGTTCATTTGTCAAAATTGATGCCGATGAAGCGTCGTGGAACTCAGAAAAAGTCTTTACCGATGGTAACGTTGGACATCGCCCTGGTGTCAAAGGCGGTTACTTCCCTGTACCTCCTGTTGACCAACTACACGAAGTACGTGCCGATATTTGTGCCATGGCAGAAGCCATGGGCTTAAAGCTAGAAGCGCATCATCACGAAGTTGCGACAGCGGGTCAATGTGAGCTTGCCGTAGCAGGAAATTCGCTTACCGCAAAAGCAGATGAAGTTCAAATCCTTAAATATGCCGTACACAACACCGTACACGCACTGGGTAAAACTGCAACGTTCATGCCTAAGCCAATCGTTGGCGACAACGGGAACGGAATGCACATCAATCAATCACTCTCTAAAGACGGTAAAAACATCTTTGCGGGTGACGTTTACGCTGGCCTTTCTCAAGAAGCACTCTGGTACATTGGTGGCCTAATGAAGCACGCTCGTGCTTTAAATGCGTTCACAAACCCAGGAACCAACTCTTATAAGCGTTTAGTCCCAGGTTTTGAAGCGCCTATTTTATTGGCTTACTCTGGCTCTAACCGTTCAGCATCGATTCGTATTCCTTATGCACCTTCTGAGCGTTCACGTCGTGTTGAGCTGCGTTTCCCAGATCCAACGGCTAACCCATACCTAGCGTTCGCCGCTTCGTTAATGGCAGGTCTTGACGGCATCATCAATAAGATTGATCCAGGCGCACCATCCGAAAAAGATTTATACGATCTTTCACCTGAAGAAGAAGCCACTTACGATACCGTTTGTGCCTCTTTAGAAGAAGCGCTGGATGCACTGAACGCAGATCGCGACTTCCTAACAACAGGCGGTGTGTTCACCGATGAGATGCTAGACTCTTATGTTGAGTTAAAAATGGAGCATGTTACCCAACTGCGTGCGACCACTCACCCTATCGAGTTTGAGCTGTACTATTCGGCTTAATCATTAATAAGCCTCTGCTAAGATTACATTAGCCATAAAAAAACCCATCTCAATTGATGGGTTTTTTTATGACTTTCAATGCATCAAACTTTAGCATTTGAACAATTGTTTAAAAATTTTCTCCCCCCCTATTCTATATGTCTAGGAGACGGTTTGTAGTGGTCTAATAAAGCTGTAGGGATCTATAGCCTATAATAACCTTAATATTTATAGGATATAACATGACCAAGAAAGCTAGAAAATCTCGACTAATCTTTAGCACAGATCAAAAACTAGAATACGCCAAGCTCATGATCATCGAAAACTACACCCATCAACAAGTAATGGATATATCAGGCGCAGGCTATACGGCCGTCGCACGTTGGAAAGAGCAGTATCTA
>JAMOLY010000316.1 GCA_027068835.1 Thiomicrorhabdus sp.
AACCCTTAGAACCGACCTAAAACTCGCCTCACTGCCTTGGCGCATTATTGGCGGCGGCAGCAATTTACTGTTTACTCACGACCTTGAAGGCGTCACCATTCGCTGTACCTTTAAAAAAATAACGGTGGTAAAAGAGGACGAAGACAATATTTGGATCTCTGTTGGCGCGGGGGTTGAATGGCATGATTTAGTGACTTACACTGTAAAAAAAGATTGGTGGGGGCTTGAAAATTTAGCCCTTATTCCAGGAACAGTAGGTGCAGCACCCGTACAAAATATTGGGGCTTATGGCACCGAAGCACAAGACCGAATAACACTCGTAGATACGCTAAACCTTTACGACGGTCAACGCAGAAGATTCAGACCTTCTGAGTGTCTGTTTGGTTACCGAACCAGTATTTTTAAACAAGAATTTATCAATCGGCTCTTGGTGTATCGTGTTAATTTTCGTTTAAAAAAACAACATGCTGGAAAAGCAAACTTAGTCTATGAACCTTTAAAAATTGCATTAGAGGATTATAAAAAAGACGATTTAACCCCTCAAATCGTCTATGACACCATTATTAAAATTCGAGAAGAACGCGTTCCCGACCCAAGTAAAGCAGGTAATGCGGGCAGTTTTTTCAAAAACCCGATTATTGATACCGAGTACTTTGAAAAACTGCTGGAAACTCATCCAGAGATGCATCATCACAAAATGCTTGATGGTAAATACAAAATACCCGCAGCATGGCTTATCGAGCAGGCTGGTTGGAAAGGAGAGTTACACGGCCATGCCGCCGTTTCAAACCAACACGCCCTCTTTTTAATTAATTTAGGGGGCGCAACAGGCTCTGAAATAGAAACGCTTGCACAGATGATTCAAGAAGACGTCAATCATAAATTTGGGATTTACTTAGAACCTGAAGTGATTATTTTGTAGCCTTATTCATAGATCATCCTTTACGCCAAGTCGTGCCCTCTGAAGAGTCCAATAATTCAATGCCCTGTTCACTCAGTAAATCTCTAATTTCATCCGAGCGCGCAAAATCTTTATTGGCTCTGGCCTCTTTACGCTCTACAATCAGTTGCTCAATGGCTTCGTCTGTTAGCTCTGATTGACTGGGTTGTGATTTAAAAAAGGTGGTCGCATCTTGCTCCAATAAACCGATTTGATTGCCCAGTTTAACCAGTAAACCCGCCAAACCTGCGTCTTTTGATTTATTGATCTCTTTTGCCAAATCAAACAGTACCGCCATGGCTTTGGGGGTATTAAAATCATCATTCATTACCGCCATAAAGCTCGCTTCAAACGCCGTATTCTGTGTTGCTTTAGCGGGTGCAACCAACTCTAACGCAGAATATAACCGCCCAACACTTGCACGAGCCGACTCTAAATTTTCTTGCGAATAATTAACAGGACTGCGGTAGTGGCTTGCCAGTAAAAAGTATCGAATCACCTCTGGATGAAAAACCTTTAACACCTCTTTAATCGTAAAAAAGTTATTCAGTGATTTAGACATTTTTTCATCATCAATTCGAACAAAGCCACAGTGCATCCATGTATTTACATAGTGTTCACCCGTGGCACACTCCGATTGCGCAATTTCATTTTCATGGTGTGGAAATGACAAATCCATCCCCCCCCCATGAATATCAAAGTGATTGCCTAAGCATTTGGTTGCCATTGCAGAACACTCTATATGCCAACCTGGACGACCTGCTCCCCATTCTGAGTTCCAAGATGGTTCATTTTCTTTAGACGCTTTCCACAACACAAAATCCATCGGATCTTGCTTGATATTGTTGACCTCAACCCGTGCGCCCGCTTCAAGATCATCTATATTTTTACCCGATAAACGACCGTATTGTTCAAACGACTTTACTTTAAAATAGACATCACCATTTTTTGCAGGGTAAGCAAAACCTTTTTGAACCAAGGTTTCAATCATCAGCTTAATCTCGTCCATATACTCGGTGGCTTTTGGCTCCTCATCAGGACGTAGCACATTCATGGCCATTTCATCAGCGTGCATCTCAGCAATCATTCTGCCCGTTAACGCTTGAATAGACTCGCCATTTTCTAAAGCGCGTTTAATGATTTTGTCATCAATATCGGTAATATTTCGCACATAATTTACAGAGTAACCCAACGTTCGCAAATGACGCACCACCGTATCAAACACCACCATTACTCGGGCATGGCCAATGTGGCACAGGTCATACACCGTAATCCCACACACATACATACCCACTTGGTTTGGGTTAATGGGGGTAAACATTTCTTTTTGACGGCTTTCGGTATTAAAAATATGCAAACTCATGTAACGTCCTATTGTATAAAATATGTATCGTGCTAAAAATCGGGAAAAATGTCGGCTTAAAAGAGTCGTAAAAAAACTTCTCTAAATGTTAAAATGCGACTATTGTAACTCAAAATAAAGGATCAAATAATGACAAGACGCCTATTTTTAACCTTCAAGCTAGCACTAATCGCTCTATTTTTATCAAGCTCTGCTTTTGCAGAAACCGACCCCAAAACCAGCCCTAAAACCGACCCTCAAGTATTGATGGAAACCAACCTCGGTACTTTTGTGATCGAACTTTACCCTGACAAAGCTCCCAATACGGTTAAAAACTTTTTAGCCTATGTAAATGATGGCTTTTATGACGGTACTATTTTTCACCGAGTCATCCCAACCTTTATGGTTCAAGGGGGAGGATTTACCGCCGATATGCAAAAAAAACCAACCCGTGACCCCATTGCCAATGAAGCCGATAACGGATTACGCAACACCGTAGGAACCGTTGCCATGGCACGCACGGGTGACCCTCACTCCGCCACCGCCCAATTTTTTATTAATGTGGCCAAAAATGGCTTTTTAGACTACCGTGAAAAAACGAACCGTGCTTGGGGTTATGCGGTATTTGGACGCGTGATTACAGGCATGAAAACCGTTAATAAAATTCGTACTAGCCCAACAGGCAAAAGCAAAGGGATGATTGATGTCCCTAGAGAAACGGTAACCATCATTAAAGCTCGTCAAATTAAATAAAGGAAGGAAAAAACATGTCAAAAGTTATCATTAGCACCACCATGGGAGACATCACGGTTGAATTGGATGATGAAAAAGCTCTCATTGGTGCTGAAAACTTTATTCACTATGTAATGGAAGGTTTTTTTAACGGCACACTTTTTCACCGTATTATTCCTAACTTTATGGCACAAGGTGGCGGAATGCTTCCTGGTATGGAAGAAAAAGAGTCAGGCGCTCCCATTGAAAATGAAGCCGATAACGGACTTAAAAATGAACGTGGGACTCTAGCTTATGCGCGTACAGGTGACCCACACTCAGCCACCACACAATTTTTTATTAACTTAAAAGACAACAGCTTTTTAGACCATTCAGGCAAAAACCCACAAGGCTGGGGCTATGCGGTATTTGGTAAAGTGGTTGAAGGCATGGACATTGTGGACGCCATGGCGGGCGTAGAAACCACCACTCGACGCGGTCATCAAGACGTGCCTATTGAAGATATTGTCATCAACAAAGCCACTTTAATCGAAGATTAAATACACAAAAAAGAACAATCACCTTATTCGGTGGTTTTTCTTTTTTTTAAATCCAATTCTACTTTTTAAATCCTTTCAAAATCAAATTCAAAATTTCTCCCCCCCCTGTTTCCAAAACACTGCTAAAATTATCGCATGAAACCTTACTCTTTACTCGTTGCAGACATTCACTTACAGCCTCAAACCGACCACCCTATCAATCAAGCATTTGAGCAATTTTTGCAACAAGAAGCCCCCAAAGCGGATGCGCTTTACATACTGGGTGATCTATTTGAAATGTGGGTAGGCGATGATATTGGCTTAACGCAATACGCCAACATTATTCAACAATTTAAAAAATTGACGCAACACGGATTGCCCATTTATTTACTCTATGGCAATCGAGATTTTTTAATGCACGATGCATTTTGGCAAGCCACAGGCATTCAGCCCTTAAAAGACATTCAAACCCTCACACTCTATCACAATGACTACCTGATTTTACATGGTGATACACTCTGTACCGACGATAAAGCTTATCAAAAGATGCGTCGCTTTTTGAGAAACAAACTCATTACATGGCTGTTTTTGCATCTACCACAAACGCGCCGTTTGGCTATTGGCAATAAAATGCGCCAAAATTCTAAAGCCCACAGTCAAAAAAAGCCCCCCGCCATTATGGATGTCAATCCACAAGCGGTGTTCGCTCTGTTTAAACAATACCCAACCGTACAACACATGATTCACGGGCACACCCACCGCCCAAATCACCATACTCTACAAGCAGAACACAACACGTTGCACCGCTGGGTACTGGGAGACTGGCAAGCGCCTCAAACACCTTACGCTCAAATAATTAAAATTTCAAAATCGGGTCTTGAGCTGGTCGATTACGCATAACAAGCAATTTATTCCCCCCCCCTTTTTTTTACCAAATTAATAATAAGGAAATACATTCAAAAATACCAGATAACGTTATCATTCATCCAGCTCGATAAAACTCGAATTTTTCAAAATATTTATAAGTGTTTAATCATTTATTTGTTGTGCAACAATCTAAAGGGCTTTTCCCATTTTTATTTTTATGATTCATATCAGGGTTAAAACGCATAAACAGTTTTACTATTTCGTAGCATTAAAAACAGCAACTGTAGTGGTCTAATAAAGCTGTAGGGATCTATAGCCTATAATAACCTTAATATTTATAGGATATAACATGACCAAGAAAGCTAGAAAATCTCGACTAACCTTTAGCACAGATCAAAAACTAGAATAC
>JAMOLY010000317.1 GCA_027068835.1 Thiomicrorhabdus sp.
CTTAACTTATATAGCCATAAGTAAAGTGGTGTAAATTTTTTAATTATTATCCTTATATAAAGTTACTTCGTCAATCATGAACCCTATTTTGTTTCCGCTTAAAAAAAATGATCTACAGCCCTTGCTTGACCAGTGCATGGCAAAAGACCGCTTTGCATTGCAACGCGCATTGAATAAGCTCGATTTTACGCAATTAACTGAGCAGGATTTAGCTTGGACAAAATGGGCGAGCAAAGCACACTATTCGTTAGAACAGGCACAAAAGCGGCAGTTAACGGTTCCTAATATTGAGTACGACGTGGCGTTGCCTGTTGCGGCTAAAAAAGCACAACTGGTTGAGCTCATTCGAGACAACCAAGTGGTGGTCATTGCAGGAGAGACAGGGTCGGGTAAAACCACTCAAATCCCTAAAATTTGTTTGGAAGCAGGGCAAGGTGTGCGCGGTAAAATTGGCTGTACACAGCCAAGGCGTTTGGCGGCAAAGAGTGTTTCGGAACGTATTGCAGAGGAGCTAGGTTCTCCTTTGGGTGAGGTAGTCGGGTACCAAGTACGTTTTTTAGATCTAGTTAAACCTCAGAGCCTAATTAAAGTAATGACCGATGGTATCTTATTAGCAGAAGTACAAAACGATCGTTTTTTAACGCAGTACGACACCATTATTATTGATGAGGCGCATGAACGAAGCATCAATATCGATTTTTTACTGGGTATTTTAAAACAGCTTCTGTTAAAACGCCCTGACTTAAAGGTCATTATTACCTCAGCAACCATTGATACTCAGCGTTTTGCAGAGCACTTTACCTTCAATGGAAAGCGGCCGCCTATCGTGGAGGTTTCTGGTCGAACTTTTCCCGTAGAACTTCGTTATTCTCCATTAGCCTCGTATGAAGACGATGCGGGCAATGAAATTGAGCAAGATATAACCACTGGAATTGCCGATGCCATTGATGAACTCTCTTTAGAGGATCCATTTGGTGATGTATTAGTGTTTCAGGTGGGTGAGCGAGATATTAAAGAGACTGCAGAGGCTTTACGTAAACGAAATTTAAAAAATACTGAAATTATTCCGCTTTACGCACGGCTTTCAATGGTGGATCAACAAAAAATATTTAAAACGTCCCAAAAACGCCGTATTATTTTAAGCACCAATGTGGCCGAAACCTCTTTAACCGTGCCTGGTATTAAATATGTGATCGATCCAGGTTTGGTTCGAATCAGTCGCTACAGTGTGCGCAATAAAGTACAACGTTTACCGATTGAAAAAATTTCACAAGCTTCGGCCAATCAGAGAAAAGGGCGCTGTGGACGGGTAAGTGATGGTATTTGCATTCGTTTGTATGATGAGGAAAGCTTTCGAGCCCGACCTGAATTTACTGACCCAGAGATACACCGAACTGCATTATCCTCGGTAATTTTAACCATGGCTCAGTTAAACCTTGGCGATGTCTCTTGTTTTCCCTTTATTGAAAAACCTGCGGATAAATCCATTAATGATGGCTTTCGTCAACTGCATGAATTGGGGGCGCTAGATGAACAGCGCCAACTTACGGCAGAAGGGCGACAAATTGCCAAGCTTCCCATTGATCCGAGTGTGGCGAAGATGGTCATTGAGGCCGAAAAAAATGGGGTTTTGGCTGAGCTGATTGTGATTGCCGCAGCGTTAAGTATTCAAGACCCAAGAGACATCAATCAATCGACCATGCAAGCCGCTAAAATTGCACATAAACCTTTTGAAGACGAACGTTCGGACTTTCTATTCTTTTTAAATTTATGGCATTTTTATGAGCATCAACGCCGACACTTAACGCAAAATAAGCTGAGAAAACTGTGTAAAACCAATTTTTTATCTTACATGAGAATGCGTGAGTGGCATGAGTTAACGGTACAGCTTGAGCAAAGCTTAAAGCGTATTGGAATGCGAGTGGGCAAGTTACATCTGTTTGAAGAAAAAAATAGGGTAAACAAGCAAGGCATTGCCACAGATGAAGTGCAAGAGCGTTTAAGCGACTTGCACAGTGTTGCCGTACATAAATCGTTGCTGGCAGGGCGCCTTGGTAATGTGGCAATGCGTGATGATGATAAATCGTTTTTAGGAGCACGTAATACCAAATTATTTATTCACCCCAGCTCCACGTTGTTTAAACGCAAGCCTAAGTGGATGTTAGCAGGAGAACTGGTTGAGACCACAAAACTGTATGCGCGTAATAATGCCGCCATTGATATCGGCTGGGTGGAAGGTCTGGCGAAACATTTAATTAAGCACAGTTACAGCGATCCGCACTGGCAAAAAAAGCGTGGGCAAGTGGGCGGCTATGAGTCGATTACGCTCTATGGACTGCCTATTGTAAGTCGACGACACTGCAATTATGGCCCAATTAATCCTGTGGAAGCGCATAAAATTTTTATTCGACATGGGTTGGTGGAAGGGGAGATATTTTCTAAGGTTGGCTTTTTTGTTGCGAATCAAGCGTTGGTGCAAAAAATTGAACGGCTGGAGCATAAACTGCGCCGCCCTGATTTTTTAGTGGACGATGAGGTAATCTATCAATTTTACGATGAGCGATTGCCAAAACATATCTACAGCAAACCGGCCTTTGAAAAGTGGGTTAAAAAGGCTGAAAAAGAGACACCAGAAAAAGTCGAGGCACTCTATTTAACCGAAGACCTCTTAATGAAGCAACAAGCGAGTGCATCGTTACTGCATGATTTTCCCGATCAAGTACAATTATCGAATCAACTTTCGTTTGATGTAGATTATCACTTTGAACCAGGAAAGCAGCGCGATGGCTTAATTTACCATTTGCCCTTATCAAGCCTTAACTTAGTTAAACCTGAGGTATTTGAGTGGTTAACCCCCGGGTTACTGAAAGAAAAAACTGCCTTTTATATTAAATCGTTACCCAAGAAACTGCGCAAACAGTTTGTGCCCGTGCCACAGTATGTGGGTTTGGTGTTGTCTGAAATGTCTTCTGATAAAGCTGATCCTTATCTTCATCAGTTGGTTTGGGCGCTGAATCGGCGTGGTAACGATAAAGTTTCAGTCGCCGATTTTACCAATATTGCGCTGCCCGACCATTTAGAACCCTTTTTTGTGCTACAAGATGATAAAGGCAATACGTTGGCAGAAGGGCACGATTTGGAGGCATTAAAATCTCGTTATCAACACTTGGTGGATGCAAAAATTCAACAGCATCAATCCAAAGCCCAACGAACAGAAAATGAGATTACCTGTTGGAATTTTGGGGATTTAAAGGCATCCCAAAAAATTAAAAATAAACAGACCGAAATTGAAGCGTATCCTGCATTGCAGTACGCAGACGGCAAAATTATTTTAACCTTAATTGGGGATGAATCCTGTGCCTTAAGCATTCACGGTCAAGCCGTTTTGGCATTAATCACGCAGTTACAAGGGGATAAGCTAAAGTATTTGCAGAAGAAACTCCCCTTACAAAAAGCGTGTTTATGTTACGCCCCTTATGGAACGTGCCAAGACTTAACGCAACAGGTGATTGATCGGGCATTAATAAAGTTGGTGCCAGAGCCAGAAAAAATTCGAACACAAGCGGCATTTGAAGCCGCATTAGAGAAGGTGCGCTTACAGTGGATTGACTCCGCTCAAGGTGTTGCAAAACAAGTAAGTGAGCTTTTTATTCAGCATCAAAATGTAGCCAAGCGTATTCGAGGACGAGTCAACAACCCCCGCTGTTTAGGTTCTATTTCGGACATAAAAGCACAGTTAGAGGGATTGATCGCTAAAGATTTTGTAAGAAACACACCAGAAGCTTGGTTTAAACAGATTGTGCGCTATTTAAAAGGGGTGGAGGTTCGGCTGGAAAAAATAGAGCAAGACCCCAGTAAAGATGCACTGGTTATACGGCAGCTTCAGCCAGTTTTAGCAGCATACAAACGGTTGTCACAAGAGGAAGCCTATCAAAACCGCGCCGATTTGGTTGAGTTACGTTGGTGGATTGAGGAGTTACGACTTTCTCTGTTTGCGCAACCGATGAAAACCTTAAAACCTATTTCCATTCAGCGCATTGAAAAAAATATTAAAGCACTGGGGTAAAAGGTCTCTAAGAAAATATAATTATTTCTTTATATCTAAGTAATTTTTAGGATAGAATACCTGCGGAATTTTATTTTTTAAAGAAAGGATCGACACATGGCTATTTTATTAAAAAACAAAGCACCTTATATTTTATCTTGTGCTTTATTAAGTTCAGCAATGTTATTAAGTACAGGTTGCTCAAATGAAGGTGGAGATGACGCAGCGGAACAAAGTGGTGCGGCATCTGGCTTGTTAGAAAAAACAACTGCAGCGGCTACATCTGTTGTGGATGGTGCTAAAACAGCAGTAGAAGATACAGCGGAAGCGGCAACAGCAGTAGTTGATGATGCAAAAACGGTTGTAGAAGATACTACGGCGGCTGCATCTTCAGTGGTTGATAGTGCTAAGACGGCTGTAACAGATACTGCAGCAGCGGCAACTTCTGTTGTATCGGATGTTAAAACAGCAGTGGTTGAAAAAACCGCGGCTGTGACTGAAAAAGTTACAGAAAAGAAAGCGGACGTACCTGCGATTGATGGCGCTAAAATCTATGCAAATTGTTCTGGTTGTCATGGTGCAAACGGTGGTGGTGGTGTAGGGCCAGCGCTAAATAACCAAGCCTCTTCAGATATTGCAGATAAGTTACAGCGTTATAAAGCAGGTGAGCAAATTGGACCTATGTCTGGAATGATGCAGCCGATTGCTAAAAACCTAAGTGATGCTGAAATTAATGCGGTTGCCGC